>JAPPBA010000104.1 GCA_026705295.1 Candidatus Palauibacter australiensis | reverse complement strand
CAAAAGACATGAGCGTCACCGTCGCCGTCCCCTCCGCGACCCCGACCATGGTGAGCACACTCCCGAGCTGCGACACGGACACCACTCCGGGCGCCAGCGACGAGGCCGCATACGTCAGGGCCCCTCCATCCGGGTCGCGGAAGTACGAGGTCACGTCGAGCCTCACCGTCTCGCCCACGTTGAGCGTCTGCGCCGGTATCGAGCCGACCGGCACCGGGGCAACCGGAGGTGGTGGCGGAGGCGGAGGTGGCGGCTCTTGAGGCGTCTCCCCTCCTCCGCAGGACAGGATCCCGGCGAAACCCGCGAGCAGAAAGGCGGTTGCAGCGGTCCGAGTCCGAATCAACGGGCGGTCGCCACGCGGAGCGCCAAGCGGCTTGGACAAGCTCGCACCTTTGGGGAGGAGGGGCTGACTTGACCACCGAATTCGGTGGCCAACATCATAAGCCGTTACATGATAGGCGATTGTGTGCGATCCATGGGCGACAGGAGGCTGTATGTTGGCGATATTTCGGCGATATGCTCAACTTGCCGCCCAAGCGGCTCCTCCCCGCCGATGACGGACGATCCCGAGGGGCTGCGGCGACAGATCGAGGCGCTCCAGGAACGCGTCTCGAGGCTGAGCGCGGCCGTGCTGCGCGTCAGCGACAGCCTCGACCTGGACACCGTGCTTCGGGAGGTCGTCGACAGCGCCCGCGCTCTGACGGGGGCCCGCTATGGCATGGTCGCGACGGTCGACCACACCGGAAGTGTCGCGGAGTTCGTCGCCTCCGGTTTCACGCTCGACGAAGACCGCGAGGTTGCGGCGTGGTCGGACGCACCACGCCTCTTCACTCATTTCCGGGATCTTGCGGCGCCGCTGCGGCTGGCGGACCTGCAGGCCTACGTTCGGTCGCTCGGGCTCTCGTCGGACCTCATCTGGTCCACGGCGATGCTGATCGCGCCAATGAAGTACCGGGGTGTCGACGTCGGGAGTTTCTTTCTTGCCGAGAAGGAGGGCGGGGAGGAGTTCACGAGCACCGACGAAGAAGTCCTGTTGCTGTTCGCCTCGCAGGCCGCGACCGCGATCGCCAACGCCCGGGCCCACCGCGACGCGCTCCGGGCACGGGCTGACCTGGAGACTCTGATCGAGACATCGCCCGTGGGTGTGGTGGTCATCGATACCGAAACGGGCGAGTCCGTATTCAACCGCGAGGCACGGCGGATCGTCGAGGGGCTGAGCCTGCCCGGCCGCCCCGTTGAGGAGTTGCGGGATGTGGTCACCTGTCGGCGCGCCGATGGACGCGAGATCTCGCTGGCAGAGTTCCCGCTGGCGCAGGAGCTGAGCAGAGGCGAGACGGTTCGTACGGAGGAGATGACGCTCTCGGTCCCCGATGGTCGGAGCGTGACCACGCTGATCAACGCCACACCGATCCACGCGGCCGAGGGCGCGGTCCGGTCGGTTGTCGTGACGATGCAGGATCTGGCGCCATTCGAGGAACTCGAACGGTTGCGGACCGAGTTCCTTGCGATCGTGAGTCACGAGTTGCGCGCGCCGCTCACCTCGATCAAGGGGTCTACGGCAACCGTGCTCGGCACTTCACCGGGCTTCTCCACACCTGAAATGCTGCAGTTCTTCCGCATCATCGACCTGCAGGCCGATCAGATGAGCAGTCTCATCGGTGATTTGCTGGATGCCGGGCGAATCGCCACAGGCACACTGTCGGTCTCGACCGAACCCTCGGACGTGGCAACGCTGGTGGACCAGGCGAGGAACACCTTCCTACACGGCGGCGCGCGGCACGCGGTTCACGTCCCGAGGCTCTGCCCGGCGTGTCGGTGGATCGACAACGCATCGTGCAAGTACTGAACAACCTCTTCGCCAATGCGGCCAGGCACTCTCCGGAGTCATCGCCCATCAGGGTTTCGGCAAGGCAGGAGAACGCTCACGTCGCGATCTCGGTCTCCGACCACGGCCGGGGCATTCCGGTGGAGCGCCTCCCGCACCTGTTCCGAAAATACGCCGGCACAGGGGATGCGAGGCAGGATCTGGACGGGGGTCTGGGCCTGGCCATCTGCAAGGGACTGGTCGAGGCTCACGGCGGGCGCATCTGGGCCAGGAGTGCCGGGGAGGGCCAGGGGGCCAGGTTCACCTTCACGGTCCCGGTGGCCGAACATGCCGATGGGGACCCTCGAAGAGCGGACTCCGTCCCGGATTCGGTGGGCCCGCACCGACCGCGCCGGGCCCGGGAGCGCATCCTGGTGGTGGACGACGATCCGCAGGCGCTGCGCCATGTCCGTGACGTGCTCACCGCGGAGGGCTACGCCGCCTTCGTGACCGGCGACCACCGGGAACTGTCACACGTCATCCGGACCGAGAAACCCCACCTGATCCTGCTCGACCTCATGCTGACCGGGACCGACGGGATTGCGCTGATGCAGCATGTTCCCGAACTGGCCAATCTGCCGGTCATCTTCATCTCCGCCTATGGACGGGACGAGACGATCGCCCGGGCCCTTGGCGCCGGCGCCGTCGACTACATCGTCAAACCGTTCTCCCCGACCGAGCTTGCGGCGAGAGTTCGGGCCGCGCTGCGGAAGCACTCCGAACCGGCGCCCTTCGTGCTCGGACAACTCGCGATCGACTACGAACGGCGCCAGGCGACCCTGGCCGGCCGCCCACTGGAACTGACGGCCACGGAGTACGAGGTGCTGCGCGCGCTGTCCGCGAACGCGGGGCGCGTGTCCACGTATCGTTCTCTGTTCCGCAGCGCCTGGGGGCGGCATCCGGACCACCGCGCCCCGAAGCTCGTCCACGCCGTCGTCAAGAGGCTGCGGCGAAAGCTGGGCGAGGACGGGACCCGCGCCGCCTACATCCTAAACGAGCGCGGCGTCGGCTACCGGATGCCCGAACCGGGCGAGACAGTCTCGGAGGCGTAGTTCCCCACCGCCGGCTTGCGCCACCCTCAGGGCGCGAGGCGGAGCGGCCGGGCGCTACCGTCGACGGACAACGCGAACCGATCCCACCCGCCTTCCGGCCGGCGCGCAAGAAGGAGCATCTCGGCGGCGGCGTCGAGCAGGTCCGCGGCGATGAGCTTGCCCCCGTAGCTCTCCCGGATCGTGCGCACGGGGGTGTGTCCGACGACGTGAATGCGGGCCCCGAAGCGCTCCAGGACGGCATCGAGGTGGCCACCGAGCGTGTCGGTGAGCACCAGGTCCCGATACCAGAGCACGCTCTCCGGTCCGAAGAAGAAGTCGTACCGGCGGTAGATCTGGGCGGTATCGAGCCGGGTCTGGCGGACATATTCGCGGAGGGACGCTTCGTCCCGCCATTTCGTAAACAACGGTTCCGCGATGAAGGTCTCCAGCGTGTCCTGGTACTCCTCGAGCGAAGTGTCGACATATGCCGGACTCACGCCCCCGTGCGCGAGCAGCAGATCCTCCAGTCGAACGAGTCCGGGCTTGGCGGCGATCCAGCGTCCGAGGACGGACCTCTCCGGATCGAACAGCGTCTCGTAGGACATGCCGTGCAGTTCACCGATCGTCTGTTCCTTCGGCGCCACGTAGCGGAGGTCGCCGGTCAGGACCATCGCTTCATGGTTGCCGAGGAGCGTGATGACCCGGCCGCCCGCAGCCATGGCCTCCCGCTCCAGGCCGTAGACGAACCAGAGCAGGCGGGTCACGTCGTTGCCGCGGTCGAACAGGTCCCCGAGAAAGGCAACCACCGCGTCGCCGCCCGTCCAGCGCCGCTCCGCGTCGATCAGACCGGCCAGGCCGAGTAGCGTGATGACGCGGTCGAACTCGCCGTGCACATCTCCGAACACGAACACCGAGTCCTGGCTCGCAAGGTCGACTTCCGCGGGCGGAGGCACCGCCCAGACCCGGGTTCGGTGAAGAGGCGTGGCCCCGCCAGCGCCGTCCGGAGGTTCCGTTCCGTATTCGAGCGTGACCTCGCGCGCCCGTACCCGCAGGCGAGCCGCGTGGGCGTATCCCGGCTCCGTCGTCTGCTCATCGACCACCCGTCCATCGACGATCGCCCGCACCCGGCCGGGCCGCTCCTCCTCCGTCAGCCAGCGCACTTCGAGGCCGGCATCGGCGAAGGCGACGTAGAGTCCGTACTCCCCCGCGACGTGCCAGCCGGGCTGCCCCGTTCGCGCGGGAGAGCCGGCCGGCGGCGTCGCGTCGCCGGAAGCGGGCGCCGACGCGCCGGCCCACCCCGCCCCCGTAGCGGCGACGGCACAGCACAGCAGACCCGACATCCGACGCCGAGATCTCAGGGAATCAACTCGTAGCGGCCGTCATCGACCCGCTCCAGCAAACGGACGATGCGCCGGTGTATGGCCCCTATCTCCCGATCCGTCAGGCCGAGCTGGATCCGCTCCGCATCCCGCCGAACCCCGCGGCCGGGGTCGAGATTCGCTGTCGGCTCCACCTCCACGAAGTTCCCGCCCCGCAGCTCGAGCTGGACGAGGACGCCGAGTCGCGCCTGCAACTCCTCGAGCGAGAGACCGCGCAGCCGGTCGATGGCCGAGGCCGGGTAGCGGTCGAGGCGCAGGTTGCGCCACTCCGTGCCGCGGTTGCTCGGCTCGCTCGCGAACGCCACGCCGTTGTCGACGCTGAACACGCGCGGCCACGCGGGATCCAACGACTGCACGAAGTTCCCCTCGTTCGAGTCGCTGTGACGGATGATGTAGGTCAGGAGGTTGAAGTTCCCGAGCAGGCGCTCGTAGGCCTCGTCCTCCTCGATCCGGTCGTCGTCGGGCAGTTCGTCGGGAACGTCGACGTTGAACATCCAGTACTGGAGCGCGACGAGGGTCATCGGCCACTCGTCGAAGGTCGGTTCCGGTGGCATGGCCGCGTCCCCCGTCCGGGCGACCGTCGACCGGACGGCATCGATGGGGAACGCACGGATCGCGGTCGGAGGGACGACCATTTCCCGCTCGTCGAGGAAGAGGGTCTGGACATCGTAGGCCGCCAGTTCGTAGCGGGGCTGGTTGTTGAACTCGTCCGCGCCCTCGCTGGCCGGGGCGTACTTGACCTGGAGCACGTGGTCGCCGGACTGCAGCGTCACCCGGTACGTGCGCTCTCCGGGAAGACCGCGGGACGGGTGTACGTCGAGGACCTGGATTTCGCCCTCGCGGAGGATCCGTTCGATCTCGGCGATGGGGAGAAGGAAATTGGCGTCCTGGGCCGCCGCCGGGGCCGGCGCCGCAAGGGCGACCATCGCCGCGACGAGGACCAGGGCGCGGAACGGATCGGCGCGTCGCATCATTTCGGAGCCTCCTTCCGTGCGGGACCCGTGGGCTGCCGGAGCGGGAGGTACACGTCGAAGGTCGTCCCGAGTCCCGGTTCGCTTTCAACCGAGATGTCTCCTCCGTGCTGGTGTACGATCTGGAGCGTGATCGCGAGACCCAGCCCCATCCCGATCCGTTCCCCCTTGGTGGTGAAGCCGGGTTCGAAGATCTCCTCGATGACGTCGGGCGGGATGCCGCGGCCCGTGTCGGCGACGCGGACGCGGGCGCGTTCCCCTTCCGCACACGTCCGTATCGTGAGTACGCCGCCGTCGCCCATGGCCTGCGCCGCGTTGTGCACGAGGTTCATGAACACCTGGTTGATCCGATTCGGATGGCACACGACGGGCGGCAGCTCCCCGAAGTCGCGGACGACCGCGATCTCCTTCAACTCGTGTCCGAGAAGGGCCAGCGTGCCCTCTATGCCTTCGTGAAGGTCCACGGGACGAGGCTCGGAGGTCGTGGGTCGGCCGAAGTTCCGCAGGTTCCGGACGAGGTTAACCATGCGTTCCACCGCGATGCCGTTCGTTCGCAGCACCGACTCCGTGGCCCGCACGACCCGCCGCACTTCGTCGAGTTCGTCCGGCGTGACGACCTCGTCCTCGAGGATCTTCCCCAGCTTGAGGAGCGCGCGCTCGATGACGTGGTGGTTGCTGTTCAGCGCGCCCAGCGGCGTGTTGAGTTCGTGCGCGATCCCCGCGACGAGCATGCCGAGCGTCGCGAGTCGGGCCTGGGTGATCTCCCGAGCCGTCGGCCCGAGTCCCGGCTCGCTCACAGGAAGGCCTGTATCCAGCGCTGCCGGAGTCCGGCGAGTTCGTCGTTGGCCGCCTCGAGTTCGGCTATGCGTTCGGTCAGGGCGCGGAAGAGCAGGCTTCGTTCGACCCCGTTGCGGATGGCGAAGGCCAGCGCGTCGTTGTTCCACGGCTTCTCAAGGTACTGGTAGAGCCCGGCTTCGTTGATCGCGAGGATGGCGTTTTCCTTGTCGGCGTAGCCCGTGAGCAGGATCCGCGCGGCCTCCGGCCTCAGCCTGCGGGCCCGCGTCAGGAACTGCACCCCGTCGAGTTCGGGCATCATGAGGTCAGCCACGATCGCGTGGACCGGCTCCTCCTCCAAATGGGCCAGGGCGTCGCGCGCCGACGTGAAGGGGAGGACGAGGTGGTCCGTTTCCAGCTCCAGGAACCCCTGAATGGCATCCACGACCATGTCCTCGTCGTCGACGACCATCACGGTGCCCCCGTCCGGCTTGATCTCATCCATGTCGGATCATGTCATCGCCAGGCCGCGAACGCGACTCGCGAGTCCGCGGAGCAGGTCGAGGCCGAGTTCCGGGTGGTCGATGAGGAGATCTCGAAAATCCTCCCGCGTGATGCGCAGCACGCGGGTGGACTCGACGGCGCGCGCTTCGACGAGGCTCGGGTGTTCGTCGATCAGCGCCCACGTCCCGAACGCTTCTCCATCGGCGATGGAAATCGATTCCTCTCCGGCCGCCTCGAGTGAGACTTCGCCGTGGATCACGAGGTAGAGGGCGTCCGTCGGCTCCCCTCTGCGGATGAAGATGGCGTCGGGCCGCACCTCGACCTCCCTCGCGATGGAGGCGAGGAGCGCGAGTTGCCGGCTCTCCACTCCGGAGAGGAGATCCACGCTCTGCAGGCGGAATACCTTTTCGATCAGTTCCATCTCTTCCTCGTCCCGTTCATCTCCCTCAACCTGTGCGGAGGATTCTGCCCGTCGCGCAAGTCTGCGGGCCACCATCGCCAGCGCCGGTTCCGCCGGGGTGTAACCGGAGAGAGCCTCGCCCAGCGCGCCGCGGTCGGTTTCGAAGGACGTCCAGAGCGCGCACCGCGCGATCCAGGCGTCCTCATCGTCCCACAGCTCCCGCAGCACCCCTCCCGCACCCCGCGAGGGCCCTTGCGGGGTCTCCTCCGCGAGCACCGGCCTGAGGTCGGAGAACGTGCGGTGCCCGACCGTGGTCTCGATCCATTCCAGCGCGTTCGCCCGGCGGCGCGGCTGCCCGCTCTCGAGGGCCAGGTAGCTGCGCCGCATCGGCTGCTCGGGGTACACGAGCCCGAGCCACCGGAAGACACTCGCCCGCCGGTCCCTCCTCGCCTCGTCCAGCGCCTGCAGGAGGAGCGTCCGGGGTATCGCTGCCGGCACCCCCTCGAGCGCGGTAGCGGCGCGGGCGTAGCGCCGGGACGCCTGCACTTCGCGCTCCACGGCCTCGAGCACCCTCTCCGCCGGAAACGTGAGGTGATCGTGCTGTGTGCGCAGGCGGTGGAGCGACACGAGCGCCTGGTCGTCGAGCGCCTGCTCGGTCTCCGGCAGCAGATAGGACGTGATGAGGGCGTCGATCGTCGCGGGCGTCGCGATCTCGCCGAGCACGCTGGCCACGCCCCGGCGGACCCAGGGGTCGCCGGCAGGGTCTGAAAGTGCCGCGAGCAGAGGTTCGACGATCTCCTCCCCGCGCCCCGCGAGGCCTTCACGGGCCGCGCTCCGCGTCCGGGGGATCGCCAGCGACGCGATGGCCGCCTGCACGAGGGCCGGCTGCGGAAGCCGCGCTGCGCTGCGCACGGCGGCCGCCGCGACATCCTCGCGGGGATCGGAGACGAGTTCGAGGAGGATGCGCTCCACCGCCGGATGACCGGGGACGAGTCCCGCCGCCGTCGCCAGCTCGCGGGCGCCGGATCCTTCGAGCGCACCCCGCTCATGTTCCCGAAGCAGGTGCTCGAAACGGGGGGTCGCTATGCGTTCGGCCCGCGCGGCGCCGAAGTCGCTGAACAGGCAGTCCAGCGCGGCCGAGCGGGCGTTCGCCGACTCCGAGTCGAGGAGCGGGATGAGGACATCGCGGGCGCGCGGCGCCGCCTTCAGGGCGAGGAGTCGGGCCGCGTTTCGCCGCACGCCGGAATCCGGGTCCTCGAGCCGAGCCCGCACCGCCTCTTCGTTCGAAAGGCCGGGAGCGCGCGACAGCGACTGAAGCGCCCTCGCCCGCAGACCGGGGCTCTCGTGCCCGAGGAGACGGTACAGTTCCGGGTAGAGCGCCTCGATGTCCTCCGGCGTGGCACCGCGCAGGACGTCGAAGGCGAACGCGACCTTCAGCGGCCGCTCGTCCCCGAGCGCGTCCCGCGCGAGCGCCAGCGCCCCCACATCCTCCATCGACACGAAGGTTCCGCGCAGGCTGGCGAAGCGCCCCTCGAAGGATTGCGCGAGACTGGTGACGTACGACTTTCGCACCCTGAGGAACGCGAGCAGCAGGACGCCCGCCAGCGCCACGCCGACGACGCCGAGGATGATGAGCCGGCCCATGATCGAGAGGCCGGCGAGAGCGAGCGAGGGGATCATGATGAGGACGCCTGAAAGCGCCTTCCCCAGGCCCTTCTCCACCGCCACGTCGATGTACGACTTCGCCTTGAGCTTGATGTCCTCCGGGACGGGGACGTAGAGGATCTCGCGGCCCGTGCGCTCGGCGGAATAGCGGAACGTCTTCTCCGTCGTCCGGGCCCCGACGGCGACGGCGAGCGCGGCGGCAGACAGCCACACGGCGGCGGCGAGCGCCCCGGTCGCGAGGATCACGGCCACGGGGAAGATGATGACCGCCACCGCGGCCCCCCAGCGGCGCAGGACCGGACGCAACGCGAGGAGGACGACGATCGGGAGCCATTGCGTGAGCACGTCGACGAAGGCCAGGAAGCCGGCGATCGCGCCCAGATCGGTGAAGACCTCGCGCGTGAGCGTGTTGTACTGGTAGTCGATGAACTGCTTGACGACGATCGTCAGCAGCACGGTGGCCGCGATGAGCCGCACCTGCGGGTGCGCGGCCATGCGCCGCAGATCGCTACGCTCGAGTTCGGGATCTTCCGCGTGCGCATACTCGGATGGCGGCTCCGGCGGCTCCCGCGACCAGACAAGAGCGAGACCACCCGCCAGCGCAAGGAGCGCTGCGCCCGCCACGAGAAGCAGGTTCTCGGACGGCCCGCCGCCCGAGGTGAAGACGGTCGTGAGGAGCGCTCCGAGCGTGGCCCCGGCCGAACCCGAGGCGATGACGATCGGATAGGCGCGCTTCGCATCGCGCGCGTTGTAGAAGATCTGCGTCGCGATGTAGAAGTGCGTGACGAGCGAGGCCGCCAGCACGTCGTACCAGCCGTAGAAGACCAGCCCGAACCACGCCTCCCCCGGCTGGTAGAGGAGGCGGAAGGCGACCATGCTGAGCGCGAAGAACGCCGCCGTCAGGGGGATGAGGCGGCGCCACGAGATGCGATCCGACAGGAAGTTGTAGATCGGAGCGACGACCACGACCGCCGCGCTGATGAAGTACACCTGGTAGAAGTCGCCCGCGGCCAGCCCCGAGAGGGCGAAGGCGCTGCGGAGGGGCCGCAGGATCCCGATGACGAAGAGGACGAGCGCTGCCAGCCCCATCATGGCGAACAGCTTCCCCGCCCCGGCTCTCCGCGCGAAGACCCCGCGGAACTTCACGCGGCCTCCGGCGCCGGGGTGGCTTCGACCTCCCGGGCGGTCCATCTTTCGGGGCTTCGGGGCGTGGCGCAGTCCGGTAGCGCACCTGCTTTGGGAGCAGGGGGTCGCCGGTTCAAATCCGGCCGCCCCGATTCAACGCGCGCAAGGTCACCGCAGCACTTCCCTTTCGATCCATCCCCTGGCCTGTCGGATCGCCCTCGCACGGTGGCTCGTCGCCGTCTTCACCGCCGCGGGCAGCTCTGCGTAGGTGCGGTCGTGGCCTTCCGGCACGAAGAGCGGGTCGTAACCGAAGCCTCCCGAGCCGCTCGGCCGTCGCGCGATCCGGCCGCGCACGATGCCCTCCACGACTTCGTGGCGCAGGTCGTCGGTGAGCGCAACCGCGCAACGATAGTGCGCCCCGCGACGCCCCGCGTCCACATCTTCCAGCTGCTCGAGCAGCCAGCGGTTGTTCGCTTCATCCCGCCCCCAGCGCGCGACGCGATCGGGCGGCGCGAAACGCCGGGTCCGCACGCCCGGGCCGCCTCCGAGGGCATCCACGCAGAGGCCGGAATCGTCCGCGAGCACGGGCAGGCCGGACCGGCGGTGAAAGTACTTCGCCTTGGACAGGGCGTTGCGCGCGAAGGTGTAGAAGGGCTCGAGGTAGTCCTCTTCCTCACGTTCGGG
>JAPPBA010000103.1 GCA_026705295.1 Candidatus Palauibacter australiensis | reverse complement strand
AGGAAAAGGACAGGCGGCAGTGGTTCCCCGTCGGCCGTCTCGATGCGGACGTATCTCAGCCGGAGTACCGGTTCCGCTACACCGGCGGCGCCAAGCGAGCCCAGGCCGAAGCAGGGTTTCCGCTGCTCGTCGAGTTCCCGGAGCTGGAGGAGGATTACAAGGCGTCGAGCCTGTTTCCGCTGTTTCAGAATCGAGTGATCAACCCCGGCAGGCCGGACCTAAGGGACTACCTTCGCAATCTGGACCTGGGTCATAGGGCCGACCCGATCGAAATCCTGGCGGCGAACGGTGGTTATCGCCAAACGGATGCCTACGAGGTCTTCCCGAAGATCGAGAGAGACGCGGACGGATCGTTTTCGTGCCGGTTTTTCCTCCACGGTTGGCGGCACGTCAATTCTGCGGCCAAGGAGCGTCTCAAGCGTCTGACACCGGGAGAAGCGCTATACGTCACGGTGGAGCTCACCAATCCAGTCACCGGGTTCGCCGTTCAGATCCAGACTGAGGACTACTTCATGATCGGTTGGGCGCCTCGTTATCTGGCCTCCGACCTGGCGATGGCCATGGCGGAAGTGCCGGACCGATACTCGGCGCGGGTGGTAAGGATGAATCCGCAACCCGCACCGTCAAAGCAGCGCGTTCTGATCGAGATGCAAGGCCGGTGGGACCGCTACGAGCCAATGAACGGGAGTGACTACCAACCTGTGGTAGGCTGACGACCGTTACTTCCTGTCGGCGTCGCGGGCCCGCAGGATGCTCTCGGTGGTCACGCGGTTCTTTGACCCTTCCTTGCGAGCCTGGGCTTTGTCGGCGCGGACCTTCTTGATCCACTCCCCGATCGGGAGCTTCTTCGGCATGCGTTCATCGGTCCCTTCCCGCTCGCTCATCCGTCGCTCCTATGCGCCGAGGGCGGAGATGAGGTCGGAGCGGGTGAGGATGCCCAGCGTGCCGTCTTCCTGCCGCACGAGCACGGCGGGCTGGTCTCCGCTGAGGGCGTTCGCGAAGGCGTGCACGGGGCTCGAGGCCTCCACGACCGGGAAGGGCGGGCCCATGACGTCGCGCACGAGACGCCCCCGCGCGTCGGGGTCTCCCATGAGGAAGCGCAGGATGTTCTGCTCGATGAGGCTGCCGACGACCTCTCCTCCCTCCATCACCGGCAACTGCGAGATCGCATACTCCCGCATCGACCCGATCGCGTCCTCGAGCGACATGTCGACCGGGGCCGACACGAGCGGCCTTTCGGTCGAACGGCGGGCGACGAGCGCTCCCGCGGTGAGAGTCTCGCCCTCATCGAGGAAGCCGTGCTCCTGCATCCAGACGTCGTTGTAGACCTTTCCGAGCGCGCGGTAGCCGCCGTCGGGCATGACCACGACGAGCACATCCCCATCGGAGATCGCGTCGCGGTTCGCCTCCATCCACTGGAGCGCGCCGGCCATCGCCATGCCGCACGAGCCGCCCAGGAACATCCCCTCCTCGCGCGCGAGACGGCGGGTCATGAGCATCGACGCCTTGTCGGTGACGCGCACGTAGTCGTCCACGATGTCGAAGTTCATGTTGCCCGCGAGGATGTCCTCCCCCACCCCTTCGGTGACGTACGGATGGATCTCGTCCTCGTCGAACTCGCCGGTGTGGAAGTACTTCCAGTAGACGGAGCCGTACGGGTCCACGCCGATGATCCGCACTTCGGGGTTCCGTTCCTTCAGGTAGGCGGCGGAGCCGGAGATCGTGCCACCGGTGCCGGAGCCGACGAAGAGGTGCGTGATCCTCCCCTCGGTCCCCTCCCACAGTTCCGGGCCGGTCGTCCGCAGGTGGGCGAGCGTGTTGGCGGGGTTGTCGTACTGGTTCATGTAGAAGGAGTTGGGGGTCTCCTCCGCGAGCCGGCGCGAGACCTGGTAGTAGGAGCGCGGATCCTCGGGGTCCACCGCGGTCGGGCAGACGATGACCTCCGCCCCGAGCGCCCGCAGGATGGCGATCTTCTCGGGGCTCTGCTTGTCCGTGGTCGCGAAGATGCACTTGTAGCCGCGTGCGATGGCGGCGAGCGCGAGCCCGACGCCGGTGTTGCCGCTCGTGCCCTCGACGATCGTGCCGCCGGGCGCGATCGCGCCCCGTTCCTCGGCGTCGTCGAGCATCGAGACCCCGATCCGGTCCTTTACGGAGCCGCCGGGGTTGAAGTACTCGAGCTTCGCGAGGACGGTGCCGGGCAGGTGCGCGGCGAGGCGGTTTACGCGCACCAGCGGCGTACCGCCGATCGTGCCCAGGATGTCCTCATGCCACATGGCTGCGCTTCTCTTGCTCCAGGGGTTCGTGGCCTCGGGGCGGCTCGCTGCCTCGGGGCGGCTCTCTGCCTCGGGGCGTTGTTGCCCTGGGGACTCGCGAGCCGTGGGAACCGGTCAAGATGCGTGCCGTGCCGATTCTCCGGCAAACATTTCAGGGTCGCGACCAGGCCGCTGTCTTGCGGATGGCGGCGATCTCGGCGGGACCCACGCGACAGCAGCCGCCGACGCCGTCGGCTCCCTCTTTCCGCCACTCGGCGGCGCTCCGGGCCCAATCCACCGGGGTCGCGGGGCCCGTCCAGCGCTTCGCCTCCGCGTCCCATGCCTCCCCCGAGTTGGGATAGGCGAGGATCGGTTTTCCGGTCGCCCGCCGCGCCGCGCGGATGAGGGGCGCGACGAAGCGCGGATCGACGCAGTTCACGCCGACCGCGACGACGTGGGGCTCGGCGTCGCACAGGGCGACGGCGGTCTCGAGCGGGGTGGCGTCCGCGAGGCGCGCGCCGTCGCGGCACTGGAAGCTGATCCACGTCGGGCGGTGGGAGACGGCCGCGAGCCGGCAGTAGGCGCGCGTCTCTTCGACGGAGGGCGTGGTCTCGCAGGCGAGGACATCGGCCTCCGTCTCGGCGAGGACCTCCCAGCGCGGGGCGTGGAAGTCGTACAACTCGGCTGCGGAGAGGCCGTAGTCGCCCGTGTACTCGGATCCATCGGCCAGGTAGGCCCCGTACGGCCCGATGCTCGCCACGACGAGCGGCGGCGGGCGGCTCGCGGGCGGCGTGCGCTCGGGCGGCGGGCCCTCGGGAGGCGGGCCCTCGTGAGGCAGGTCGTCGGGGTCGGGCGCCACACCGCCGCCGAGGAAGTCCGCGCGGGCCGAGATGGCCAGGTCGACGGAGTCGCGCAGGAGGCGGGTGGTCGCGTCCGCGTCGAGCCCCCGGGACGCGAAACCTTCGAAGGTCGCCTGGTAGGTCGCGGTGGCGATGCAGTCGGCCCCCGCCTCGAGGAAGCGGCGGTGCGCGGTGCGGATCGCCTCGGATTCGTCGATCAGCGCGCGTGCGGACCAGAGCGGGTCGTCGAGGTCGCAGCCCAGCGCCTCGAGTTCCGTCGCCAGGCCGCCATCGAGGACGAGAAAGCCCTCCCGCTCGATGAAGTCGCGGATCGGGTCGATCAACGCGGGTCCGGCCCGACCATGATCGAGAATCCCTCGAACACGAACTCGACCCCGCCGTCCCGCAGCCGGTTGCCGACGGCGATGCCTTCGAACATGGCTTCCACGGCGTCGTGCAGCTCGAGTAGCCGCGAGGGCTGCGCGACCGGCGTGTTGTGGCCCGTGAACAGCATCGTCAACTGGGGAACGAGTTCGGCGAGCCGGGCCACCGAGGCCCGATACGCCTCCAGGTCCGTCTCGGGCGCGAAGAGCCAGATCGGACCCTCGTAGAAGGAATCTCCGGTCCAGAGGAACCCGGCCTCGCGGTCGAGGAGGGCGATCGCGTCGGGCGTGTGGCCGGGGACGGCGATGACTTCGAGCGTGCGTCCCCCCAGGTCGATCCGGTGTCCGTCGTCGACGAAGGCGGAGATCTCGAAGGCGGGCGTATGGTAGTTGTCCTCGGTGATCCCCGCGGGCAGGGGCCGGCAGACCGCGCTTCCGGCCACTTCTCCGCGCACCTCGGCGTTCGTGCGGCCCCGGGCGTGCGCGCGGGTGAACTCCGTGTCCAGGGCGAGTACGTGCTCGAACTCGGCGTTGCCCCCGACGTGGTCCATGTGCGTGTGCGAGTTGAGGACGGTCACGGGCAGCGCCGTGAGTTCGTCCACGACGGTGCGGATGCGGCCGATCCCCATTCCCGTATCGAGGAGTAGAGCGCCCTCCTCGCCCAGGATCAGGTAGGAGATGACCTCCTGGAACTGGAACGGCTCGTAGATCGCGTACACCTGCGGGGCGACGCGATACACCTCGAACCAGTCATCCGCGGCCTCGACGCGCTCCAGGTCGGCGTACTGCGAGCGGGGCACGTTCGAGCAGAACCCCGCCGTCGCGGCGCGCGATTCGGGGGCGGACTCGCCGCCGGGCGCGCAGGCGAGCGCCCCCCCGGCCAGCGCGCCCGCGGCCGCCAGCCGGAGGATCGCCCCGCGCACGTCCGCTACCCGTCGTCGGTGGTGATGACGCGGCCCACTCTCGCCTGGAGCATCCGGTTGAACTCGGCGAGTTCGTCGGCCAGCACCGCCTCCAGCCGCACAACCACCTCGTCGATCATGTCGCTCAGCATCTGTGCCACTTCGGCGTGCTGGTCCGTGGGCGGGAAGTCGGCCGTCCCCACCGTGCGCTGCAGGTAGGACAGGCGCGCGCTGATCATCGCCGGCCAGCGCACGCCATCGGATCCCGTGTCCTTCAACTGCACGAGTTCGCTCTCCACCTCGATGAGCGACTCGTCGAGCGCCGCCCCGGCTTCCATCACATCCTCCGCGTCTCCCGCCTCCTCGAGCACGGGGCGCAGGTCATGGATCTGGCGGCGCAGGAGTTCGATCTGGTTGACGGCATCGGCGAGCCGGTTTCGATCCTCCACGATGTCGTCGAGCAACGCCTTCTGGGCGAGGATGTCCGCCATCGACCCCTCGGAGTTCGGGTCCCGCAGGACGGTCAGTTGCTGCGACCCCGCGTCCTCGCCATCCACGACGAGGGTGACCGTGTACGTGCCCGGGGGTTGCCTCGGTCCGCCGCCGCCGCCGAAGAAGAAGCCGCCTCCGCCCTGCCGAGAGACCTCGGGCATGGGCATCCAGTCCGCGAACTGCGGCTTCGTCCGGTAGAGAATCGGGTTGGCGTCCGGGCCCCGGAAGTTCCACCACAGGCGGTTGAAGCCATCGTGGTTCGTCCCGTCCAGGGTGGCCAGCGTCTCGCCCTCGGCGTTCTCGACGCGAACCTGCACATCGCGTCCCTCGCCGTCGCCGAGCCAGTAGTTGATCGACGCCCCGTTGGGCGGATTCTCGCCCACGGACCAGTCCTCGTACATCACCTGGGGTTCGGCGATGTCGTTGAAGCGGTAAGCGTCGCGCGGCGCGAACAGGTGCGCGTCGGAGGCCGCAATCTCGGGCGTCAACTGCTGCACCCCGCTCAGGTCGTCGAGGATCCAGTAGCCGCGGCCGTACGTCCCGGCCACGAAGTCGTTGAAGTGCTCCTGGATGATGAGCCCGTAGTACGGCGACGGGGGAAGGTTCGGCATGAAGAGCTGCCAGCTCTCACCGTCGTCGTAGCTGATGTAGACGTTCGTCTCGGTGCCGAGGTAGAGGAGGCCCGGCCGCACCGGGTCCTCGAGCAGGTAGCGGGTGTAGTCGACGGGGTAGTTGTCGACCCCGTCGGTGATCTGCGTCCACGTCGCCCCGAAGTCGTCCGTCTTGTAGGCGCGCGCGTCGAAGTCGCCGACCTGGTGGTGCTCGATCGTGATGTAGGCCTTCGCGACGTCGAAGCGGGAGGCGTCGATGCTCCGCACGATGCCGTCGGGAGGCAGATTCGGGATGTTCTCCGTGACGTTCGTCCACGTCGCGCCGTCGTCGCGGCTCACCTGCACCAGACCGTCGTTCGTGCCGGCCCAGAAGACGCCCTGCTCGATGGGCGACTCGTCAAAGGCGTAGATCACGCAGCAGAACTCGACGCCGATGTTGTCGGGGGTGAGACCGCCGGAGACTCCCATCTTGGACCGGTCGTTCGTCGACAGGTCGGGGCTGATCACCTCCCAGCTCTGGCCCCGGTTGCGCGTGCGGTGCACGTGCTGGCTGGTGACGTAGATCGTCTCGCTGTCGTGCGGCGAGATGAGGAGGGGGAAGGTCCACTGGAAGCGGTAGCGGACATCCTCCGCCGGGCGTCCGCGCGTCGATTCGGGCCACACCTCGACATCTCGGAACTGGCCGCGCTCCCGGTCGTGGCGCACGACGATGCCACCGACGGCACCCGACCCCGAGGCGCTCGACCACACGATGTTGGGATCCGTGGGGTCGGGCGTGGCGAAGCCGCTCTCGCCCCCACCGACGGTTCTCCAGTCGCCGCGCGGGATGAGTCCGCGGGCCCAGAAGCCCGTGTAGCGAGTGTTCGACGGCCCGTGGTAGGAGGGGCCGTCCTGCCGGTTCCCCATCACGTTGTAGGGGATCGCGTCGTCCACCGTGACGTGGTACATCTGCGCGATCGGCAACTGCATGCGGGACCAGGACTTCATCCGGTTCTCGGTGATCGCGACGCCGCTGTCGCCGCCGATGAAGATGCGGTCCGGATTTCCCGGATCGACCCAAACATCGTGCAGATCCCACCCGGGGGCCGCCGGGTCGCCGCCGGGGGGGCCACCGCCGAGGAAGTTGAACATCTCGTACGTCGCGCCCCCGTCGCGGCTCACGCTGAAGCTGGACGAGAGGAAGTAGAGTTCGTCGCGGTCGCCGGAGGAGACGCCGCAGCGGGTATAGTACGCCTGCCGGGTCGCGAGGTTGTGGCTGTAGTTCACGAGGCGCCACGTGCGGCCGCCGTCATCGCTGCTCCACAGCTCGCCCGTGTCGGTCTCGTACCCCTCCATCGGCACGCCGTCGCTCGTCTCGATGAGGGCGTACACCCGGTCCGAGTCCGAGTGGGACATGCAGACGGCGATCTTGCCGAGCGTGCCGGTCGGAAGCCCGTTCCCCTGGAGTTGGGTCCACGTGTCGCCGCCGTCCATCGTGAGGTGGAGACCGCTCCCCGGCCCGCCGCTGTCGCGCTTCCACGTCTTGAGATCAATGTCCCACATCGTGGCGAAGATCTTCCGCGGGTTCGCCGGATCCATGACCATGTCGTAAGCGCCCGTCCCGCGGTCCACGAAGAGGATCTTCTCCCACGAGGCGCCGCCGTCGGAGGTTCGGTACACGCCGCGCTCGTCGGATTCCGCGTAGGCGTGGCCGAGCGCCGCCACGTAGACGACGTCCGCGTCGGTGGGGTGGATCAGGATGCGGCCGACGCGGCCGGTCCCCTCCAGCCCCATGTGGGTCCACGTCTCGCCGCCGTCCGTCGACTTCCAGACGCCGTTCCCGATCGAGACGTTCGAGCGGATCGACGTCTCGCCGGTGCCCGCCCACACGACCGCGTGGTCGCTCGGGGCGACGGCGAGGGCGCCGATGGAGTGCACGGGCTGGTCGTCGAACACGGGCCGCCAGTGCAGGCCGGCGTCGTCCGTCTTCCAGATGCCGCCGGTGGCGGCGCCGGCGAAGTACGTGTTGCGGTCCCCCGGGACCCCGGCGATCGAGGAGACGCGGTTGCCGACGGGTCCGATGTGGCGCGCCCGCAGCCCCTCGTACTGCTCGGGCGTGAGTTGCTGGGCCGCCAGCGGCGCGGCGGCCGTGAGGGCGAAGGCGAGACTGATGGAGAAGCGGCGAACGTTGGACATGGCTCTCTGCCTCGTGAAACGGGTCGTTTGAGCGAAGCAACGTGCGGCCCCGGACGGATGCGGGCCAGAGCCCGCGGGACCGGAGACAGGCCGGGAGCCCGGCCGGTGGCTCCTGTCGCCGCTAGGAACCCGTGGCGACGGGAAGTTCGACGCTCGACGGATGGGTCGCGGAGCGGTACACGCGCACGGTCGGCGGGTCCTCCGAAACCTCTTCCGCGTTGTCGCGGTCGGCGCCCATGACCGTAACGCGCAGCCGATGGCCCGCATTGAAGACGGTCGAGGTCGGGTGCAGGTCGAGCCGCAGTTCGGCCGGCGCGTCCGGAAGCGGTTCGACGTCGCTCGCGTAGCTGCGCTGGAAGGGAAGGCTGAGGTTGTCCCACGGCGCTTCCGCGAGCGCGCGATGCGAGGCGCGCAGCACGCCCTCGGTCACGTAGCGGGAGGATCCCTCCGCGTCCACTTCCTCGAGCAGCACGAAGAAGTCGGCGTCCCGCGTCGACGAGGTCACCCACAGCGTCACGACCGGGTGGCCGGTGACCGTGAGGTCGGACGCCAGCGGCGGGGTCGTGTAGGTCAGCGACTTCGCATCGGTGTCGCGCAGGTCCGGGTACACCATCTCCGGCGCCGCCCCGACGGCGTTGTCCCAGCGGCTGGAGGTCCCGGTGGTCGTCGAGAGATCGACCAGGTACTCGTCGAACGCGGCCTCGGCCGTCGGTGCGTCGGTCGAGAGCCCGCCGTCGTTGACCGATGCGACGCTCCCGCTCGCCCCGGGCGCGAGGAAGAGGCGTTGGCTTGTCGTTTCCGGTGGCCACGCTTCGGACGACGCCCAGCGCCAGTCGCCGGGATCGTTCATGATGGCGTAGTGGATCGGCGCCTCGTCGAGCACGCCGTTGTCGATGCCCTTGAGCCAGTAGTCGAACCAGCGGTGCTGCTCCACCGCGTACAGCTCGATGCGTTCGGCCATCAACGCGGGGTCGGGCATGCCGGAGTGGGACCAGGCCCCGATGCCAAGCTTCTGCGGCCCGCGGTAGTTCGCGAACCAGAGCGTGGCGTCGGTGATGAAGATGTCGTACCAGCCGTTCCAGTGGTACGCCGGAACCCCCGCCTCGAGCACGTCTTCGAGCACGCCGCTGGGTCCGTGGCGCTCCCACGCCAGTTCGGGTGCCGCATGGTCGCGATAGCGCCCCGCGCCGTACTGCTCGAGCACGTCCCAGTTGTCCTCGTGCTCCTCCATCGCCTGGCGCAGGAGCACCCCCTCGACGTCCTCGTCCACCGCCGGGGCCGGAATGGAGACGTCGAACTCGCGCGTCAGGCCACCCCAGTGCCCGATGAGGTCATCCCGGTACACGCCGCCGGGATACATGAGATCGTACATGTCGAGGGCCGCGACGTCGGGGAAGATCGCCTTGAGCGCCGGCGGGTTGCGGGACGCGGCCATGTACTGCGTGATCCCCAGGTAGGAACCGCCGTACATGCCGACGTTGCCGTCCGACCAGGGCTGCGAGGCGAGCCACTCGATGAGTTCGACCGCATCGGTCGTCTCCGACTCCGAGAACAACCCCTCGTAGCGGCCGAAGGAGGCCCCGCTCCCCCGCACACCGGCCGCCGCCACCACGTAGCCGTGGAGGACGAGCCGCTGGAGATCCTCGTTCGCGTCGACCTGCGAGCGGATTTCCGGGAGCGGGTCCAGCTCCGGCGCGATCACGCGGATGATCTGGCCCGGATTGCGGTGATAGCGGGAATGCGTCCACACGACCGGCAGGGGCTCGCTCTCCGTCACGCCTCCAAGCGCCGGGCGGGTGACCTCGACCGCCAACCGCACGCCGTCGCGCATCTCGACGTAGCGGGAGGTTGTCACCCAGCCGTCGTACCGGGGCTCGCTGTACCCCTCATAGCGGCCGAACTCCGACACGCGGGCGGGCGCTTCTCCTCCGGCGGCGTCGGCGCCGGGTTCGGCGGCACATGCCGCCAGAAGGGCGGGCAGGAAGATGGCGGTGATTCTCTTCATGTCGTTCTCGTCCCGCGGGTCAGTTGTAGGCGGGCAGTCCCGTGGCGTCGTGTCCCAGGATCAGGGAATGGATGTCGTGCGTGCCCTCGTACGTGTAGACCGACTCCAGGTTCGCCATGTGACGCATCGAGGCGTACTCGGCGAGGATCCCGTTCGCGCCGAGCAGGCGCCGCGACTCCCGGGCGCACTCGCACGCCATGTTCACGTTGTTTCGCTTCGCGAGGGAGACGTGTTGCGGCCGCATCGTGCCCTCGTCCTTCATCCGGCCGAGCCGGAGGCAGAGAAGCTGCGCCTTCGTGATCTCGGTGAGCATGTCCGCGATCCGGACCTGCTGGATCTGCGTCTGCGCGATCGGCGTCCCGTCGAACTGCACGCGGTTCTTGGCGTAGTCGACCGACTCGCGGTAGCAGGCCATGGCGGCGCCGACGGCCCCCCACGAGATCCCGTAGCGCGCCTGCGTGAGGCACTTCAGCGGGCTCTTGAGACCCCCGCTGCCCGGGAGGAGGTTCGTGCGCGGCACCCGCACGTCCTGCAGAACGAGTTCGGAGGTGTCGGAGGCCAACAGGGAGAGCTTCCCCTTCTGGTCGCTGGCGGAGAAGCCGTCGCGCCCCGTCTCGACGATGAAGCCGCGGATCGAGCCGATGTCGTCCAGATCTCCGGTCTTGGCCCAGATCACCGCGACGTCGGACATCGAGCCGTTCGTGATCCACATCTTGGCGCCGTTCAGGATCCACTCGTCCCCGTCCTCGACCGCCCGCGTGATCATGCCGCCGGGGTTGGAGCCGAAGTCGGGCTCGGTGAGGCCGAAGCAGCCGATGGACTCGCCGCTCGCCAGCCGCGGCAGCCACTCGCGCTTCTGTTCCTCCGATCCGAAGGCGTAGATCGGATACATGACGAGGGCGCCCTGTACGGAGACGAAGGAGCGGATGCCCGAGTCGGCCCGCTCGAGTTCCTGCATGATGAGGCCGTAGGCCACGTTGTTGAGGCCGGCGCAGCCGTACTCCTCGGGGAGGTTCGCCCCGAAGAAGCCGAGTTCGCCCATCTGGGGGATGAGTTCCCGCGGGAACGTGCGTTCGATGTAGTGGTGGCCGATGATGGGCAGGACCTCCTGGTCCACCCATTCGCGCACCAGATCCCGAATGGCAATCTCCTCTTCGTGAAGGAGCGCATCGAGATTGAAGTAGTCGACACCTTCGAAAGTCATTCGCGAATCTCTCCGGATTCCGGGCAGCCCGTGGCTGCGGAGTGAGGGACGGCGGACGAATCCGCGCGGAAACAATGGACGCCGAGCGCGACGCCGGCCGCGGCGAGGAGGAGGCCCGCGGCGACGCCCGGCCAGCCGTACACGTGTGCGTTGATGACGAGGACGATTCCGACCATGGTGGCGAGCGCCGCGGCCGGAAGCCCCAGCACGGTCCGAATGCCGGCGCGCCCGCCGGGCCGCGCGCCTAGCGGAGCCGCCATCGGGTGTAGCCCTTCACGACCTCGCGGCCGATGCGGAAACCGAGATAGTACGCGGCCACGAGTGGCAGCCCCCACGCGTACGCGGGCAGGAAATCGAGGTCGGGGGAGGCGCGGAGCCATATGACGACCCACACGGCGAAAGGCAGCGTGATGCCTGTGGCGACCACGTGGCGCCAGCGCCGCATGCGCTGCTGCATGCGCGGCCCGCAGGCCTCGCACCAGTCGTCGGCGTCCAACTGCCCCTTGGGGAGCATCTGACCGCAGGCGCCGCACATTATGCCCTTGAAATGAAGCTCTTCCATCCGTTCGCGCTCCATGCCCGTCGTTCCGCGCCGGTCATTCACCCGCGGCATCAAGTCGTTCGATGACCGCGGCGGCGAACTCCTCCGTGCGCGCGGAACCACCGAGGTCCGGCGTATAGCTGGCGCCCTCCCGCAGGGTCCGGTGCAGGGCGGCGCGGATGCGCGCGGCGACCTCGGGCTCGTCCAGGTGGTCGAGCATGAGGCAGCCGGCAAGCAGGAGGGAGGTGGGGTTCGCGATCCCCTTCCCCGCGATGTCCGGGGCCGATCCATGCACCGCCTCGAAGATCGCCGCCCGCTCGCCGAGGTTCGCGCCCGGCGCGAAGCCGAGCCCGCCGATGAGTCCGGCCACCTGATCGGAGAGGATGTCGCCGAACATGTTCTCGGTCACGATCACGTCGAAGCGGTACGGATCCAGCGCCAACTGCATCGCCGTTGCATCCACGATCTTGTCGTCGAATTCCACCCGTCCCTCGTACTCGGCCGCGACGTTGCGCCCCACCTCGAGGAAGAGACCCTGCGTGTACTTGAGGATATTCGCCTTGTGGACGAGGGTCACGAGACGCCGGTTGTGGGCGAGGGCGTACTCGAACGCGAAGCGGACGATGCGGCGCGACCCGTAGCGCGTGATGAGCATGACGGATTCGGCGACGGCGCGGGGGTCGTTCTCCATCCCGATGAAGTGCTCGATCCCGGCGTAGAGGCCCTCGGTGTTCTCGCGCACGATGACGAGATCCACGTCCGGATAGCGGGCGGCCGGGAGGAGGGTGACCGCCGGACGCACGTTCGCATAGAGGTCGAAGTGCTTGCGGAGGGCGACGTTCACGGATCGGAAGCCGGAGCCGATGGGGGTCGTGAGCGGTCCCTTGAGCGCGACGCCGGTCGCCTCGATCGCTTCGAGCGTCGCCTGCGGAAGCGGCTCTCCGACGGTCTCCATGGCGGTGACGCCCCCGAGGCCCTCGCGCCAGCGGATGGGCGCGCCGGCGGCCTCCAGGATCGCGACCGTGGCCTCGGAGATCTCCGGGCCAATGCCGTCACCCGGGATCAGCACGACGTCGTGCGGCGGTTTCATCGTCACGAAGGTGCGAGTCCGTCGGCCACGCGCAGCGCGAGCGTGGTGAGGGCGAACGGCGACGCGGCCTCCGCGGTCGCCCCTGCGACGGCGCCGTGCCAGAGGACGGCGCTGCGCCGCACGTCGATGACGGCGAGCTGCAGGACGGCCCGTCGCTCCCGATACGACACGGCGAGCGGCAGGACGACGAGGCGGGCTCCGAAGAGGGCGGCCACCTGGCGGAGTTGCGTGTGGAGCGGTTCATGGAGTCGTGCCCGGGAATCCGGCGCGGCGAGCAGGCCCCGGTAGGCGAGCCGTCCCGCGTCGACGCCGATCGTCGGGTTGCGCGCGAGGCGGGCCTTCACGGCGGGCGCGAGGGCCCAATGCGCGGCCCCTTCTTCCTCCCCGAACGCGAACTCGATCTCGGCGTCGAGGAGGTCGATCGTGCGCTGGGCGCTCCCCGTCCCCCCGACCCAGGCCCCCTCGCCGTGCGGGATGACCGACTGCACGGGGAGGACGACGACCGGCACACCCGCGGGCACGGCCGGCGGGTCTCCCGCCGGAAGCTGCTGCGCCGCCAGGGACCCGGCGTAGAGAAGGGCGAGCGCGCAAGACGACGACATCCGGCGTCTCACGCCCGCGCCGCCTCGACGCCCGCGATCTCGGCTTCGATCTCCTCCGGCGAGAGCGTGTGATCGCACTTCTTGGCGAGACGGAACAGCGCCTCGCACAGCGTCTCGTCGCCCGCGTCGTATCCGTGCTGGCTCAGCCAGAAGCGGACGTTGCTGAGACCGGACACCGGAGAGATCTCGATGGTCTGCTTCCGCCCCACGATCGAAGCCGGGACGCCGCTGTAGACGCGGTCCTCCAGCCAACCGTCCCCCTTCTGCATCGCCTTGATGATCGCCGCCGCGTGAACGCCCGTCCCCGTCCGGAACGCGTCGTCCCCGATGACGGGATAGTTGTGGGGCACGTCGACTCCGCACATCTCCGCTGTGAGGCGGCAGTAGTCCGACAGCCGGTCGATCGGATGGTCGTGCGTTCCGAGCAGGTGGAGGTTCACGAGCAGCAGGTCCATCTCGACGTTGCCGACCCGCTCGCCGATGCCGAGCGCCGTGGCGTGCACCCGGTCGACCCCTTCCTCGATCGCCGCCAGCGCATTCGCCAGCCCGAAGCCGCGGTCACGGTGTCCGTGCCAGTCGATCTTCACGGATTCTCCCGTGCCGGCCACGATGTCCTTCGCGAACCGCACGAGTCGCCGCACGCCGTGGGGCGTCGAGTGGCCGACGGTGTCCGCGAGACAGATCCGGCGGGCCCCCGCCTCCACCGCGGCCGAGAAGAGCCGGGCGAGCGTCCTGGGCCGCGACCGTGTCGTGTCCTCCGTCACGTACATGACATCGAGTCCCTCGCCGACGGCGAACTCGATGGCGGCGCGCGACGTAGACAGGATCTGATCTACATCCCAGTTCTCGGCGTACTGCCGGATCGGCGAACTGCCGATGAAGGTGGCGACCTCGATGCTCAGGCCCGTCGCCTGCTGGACGCGCGCCACGGGTTCGATGTCGGCACGGACCGTGCGGGCGGCCGCGTTGGCCTCGATCGGGAGCCGGCCACCGGTGATCTCGCGAGCCAGCGCGAGGCACGCTTCGTAGGCGCGGGGCCCGGCGCCGGGGAGGCCGATGTCGACGGCGTGGATGCCGAGGTCCACCATGAGGTGGAGGAGTTCGATCTTCTTCTCGATGGGTGGGTCCTTGACGGACGGATTCTGGAGGCCGTCGCGCAGCGTCTCGTCGTCCAGTTCGACCCGGGTCGCCGCGTAGTCGTGGCTGCCCGGAAGCGCGTTCCAGTCGTATATCAGTTCGTCCTGGCTCACGTCCGCTCGCCTTCGACGACGCCGTCGTCTCCCACGCTCACTCTGCCGCGCACGCCTCGAAGCGTCACGCGGTCCCCGACGAGGGAATCTATCAGATCGCAGTCCTCGATGACGCTGTCCGCGCCGACGATCGTGTGGCGGAGGCGCGAGCCCCGGACCCGGGCTCCGGAGGCGACGCTCACGTTGGGGCCGACCGCGGAAGTCTCGACGCTGGCGTCGGCCGCGACCGCGATGGCTCCGTCGATGGTGACGGAGTCCGGGAGGTCGGGATCCCCTCCGTGTCCGCGCTCGAGCATCACGCGATTCGTCTCGAGCAGCGTTTCCGGCTTCCCGCAGTCAAACCAGCCGCCCACTTCCGCCGTATGGAGACGTGCGCCACGGTCGATCATGTACTGGAACGCGTCCGTGAGAAAATACTCCCCAAGCTGAGGGTCCAGCTCCATCACATGCCGAACCCCCTCGAACAGCAGTGCATGGTCCTTCACGTAGTAGACGCCGATGTTCGCGAGCTTCGAGACCGGCTCCGACGGCTTCTCGACGATCCGCTTCATGGTTCCCGCTTCGTCCGTGAGGATGACGCCGAACCGCTGGTAGTCCTCGACCTCCTTGGCCCAGATGATGCCGGACGCGGAAGCGTAGCGGTGCAGGACGCTGAAGTCGGCATCGAAGAGCGTGTCCACGAAAACGATGAGAACGGGCCCGGTCACGTGGGGTTCCGCGAGCGCGATCGCGTCCGCCGTCCCCCGCTGGGTGGCCTGTTCCACGTAGGTAACCGAAAGGCCGGGAAACTCCTCCGCCATGAAGGCCCGGATCTGGCCGGCGAGGTGCCCGGTGATGCAGATGAAATCGTCGACGCCCTCCGCGCGGAGCTGCTCGACGACGTAGGAAAGCACGGGCCGATTGGCCACGCGGAGTAAGGGTTTGGGACGGGTGTGGGTGTGGGGACGGACCCTTGTACCCATTCCCGCCAACGGTATTATGGCCTGCATGTTGAGCCGTCAGAGTTTCGGGAGAGTGGTCCTGCTGTCTGCGGGGGCCGGGAGCCCGGGCCAACCGGGCCCCGCGGATCGCCAAGCTATGCGTCCGCGGCGGACGCGGGCAACCGGGGAAAGGGGACTTCCGGGGTGACGGAGGCATCTCCCGAGGGCGGACAGACCGGCGGGCGCTCCCGCTGGTTTCACGAGAATTCGGCGGACACACGTGCGCCGGGAGGGCCGGAACCGCGCGTCTACGAGGTCGCCTTCTCCCGGGTCTGGGACCAACTGCTCAGGTACGTGGGGCGGCGCTGGTCGTGGACGCTCGCCCACCGCGATGAAGACCTCGGACTCATCTCCGTGAGATGTGTGATCCCGCTCTTGCGATGGGCGGATGACCTGACGATCTGGGTCGCGCTGGATGCGAACGGACTCACGCGGGTCGAGGCGTTCTCCCGCGCGCGACGGCGAGATTTCGATCTGGGCATGAACCGCCGACGGATCCGGCGCATGCTGAAGTCGCTGGACCGGGCGCTGGGTCCGCGAGCCAGGCTGCCCGAGGCCGCTCCGGGCGGGGACGCGCGGGATACACCGGGGGAGACGTGATCGGGCGCTGGCCTCCCTGCGCGGCGGGCGCCCTCCTGGTCCTCTTCGCCTGTGCGGGACCTACCCCTGACGGAACGGCGGAAGCTCGCGGAGAAATCACCGGCGAGCCGCTCACGCCGGGGGTGGACGCGCGCTATCTGACGCACCTGCTCTTCGCCGCCGACGACGGGACCGCGTTCATCGGCTCGTTCGATCAGACGGCCGAGGGCGAAGACCTGCGCCTCGACTACGAAGTCCGCCTCGCGGACGGAGACGCTTGGCGGCCGCTCGTTCTGACGCAGGACACGGTGCCCGTGGCCCGCGCGGCGTGGCGCCTTCTGCCCACGCCGGCGATGGCGGTGCGCGTGGGTGACGCCGGCCAGATCGTGAGTCTTCTGTTCAGCGAGGGCGAGGGCGCGGATGCCGTGCGTCTCGTGGCGGGTGAGGAAGTGTCCGTCTGGACCGGGCCGACGGGGCAGCGGGAGTCGCTCGGGATCGCGGCGCTGCAAACGAGCGACAGGGCGGTACCCGGCATCCTCTTCTTTCGTCGCGCCGCGCGCGCGCTCGGCATTCCCGTCGCGACGACGGCTGGCCAGACGTTTGTGTTCGCCGACTCGCTCGGGAACGGCCTCGTCGTCCACGCGGGCACCGTCGGCCAGCCGGCCGTTGCCCACACCTGGCTGCACGGCGTCGACGCGGCCTGGGGCGATGTGACGCTCGAGCCGCCGGATGCGGAGCGGGCCGACGGTTCGGGTCCCGCCTGGCGGTTCGAGATCTCCGGGACGACGGTCCGCGGGAGCTTTCGGCCGCTGACGGGCGAGGATTCCGGCGACGGGACGCTCATCCGCATGGAGGCCGTTGTCTACGTCGGAACGGAGGTACTCGACCTCAACGGGTTTGTCGCCACGCTGCCTTCTCCCTGATGGAGTTCGACTGGCTGCGCGCCCTCGTCACGGTGGCCTTCGGCGCCCTGGCGGGCGGAATCACGAACCGGATCGCTGTCTGGATGATCTTCCATCCCTACCGGCCGCCGAAGATTCTGGGCCGGCCCGTGCGGTGGTTGCAGGGGGCGGTGCCGAAGAATCAGAAGCGGCTGGCGGATTCGGTCGGCAGCGTCGTGGGGGGGGCGCTGCTCACGCCGGAAGACATCACCTCCGAACTTCGGCAACTCGAGTCCGCGTTCCGCGAGCGATTGCGGGAACTCGCGGTCGAACTCAGCGAAGAAGAACAACCCGCGCTGGCCGATCTCCTCCCGGAGGAAGCGCTCGTCGAGGTCCGGGAACTCCTCACGCGGATCCTTGGACAGGGCCGTGAGTTCCTGGCCGGGACGCTGGACTCCCCGGACTTCAGGGCTGAGTCCGGACGCCTCCTCGAATCGATCCGGGAGTCGCTGAGCGACGAGTCCCTCGCGCAGACGCTGGAGCCGGGACGGATCGCGGCCGTCCGCGACACGATGGACGGCTGGCTCGGGCGGCTCGTCGATTCGTCGGCCTTCGAGGCCACGGTACGCCGTCACCTGGACGAGGCCGCGCAGCAACTGCTCCAGCCGCACCGGACGTTCGAGCAGCTGATTCCGGCGGGGCTCGTGGCCGCGCTGGAGCATGCGATCAAGGACTACCTTCCGGTCGCGATCGAGCGCCTGGGCCGACTGCTCGACGACCCGGACGCGCGACAGCGGATCGAGCATGTGCTGGGCGAGTTGTTCGACCGCTTCATGCAGGATCTCCGCTTCCACCAGCGCGTCGTGGCCCGCCTCATCGTCACGGAGGAAACCGTGACGCACGCGCTCGATGCCCTGCGGGAGGAGGGAGCCGACCGCCTCGGCGGCGTACTGCGCGAGCCGGAGGTCCAGACAGCGATCGCGCGGCACGTGAACGACGGCGTCGTCGAGTTCCTCCGGCACCCTCCCTCGGAGGTCATCGGCGGCGCGGGCGATCCCCAGGTCGAGAGCGCGCTCGATGCGTTGGCCGAGTGGCTCGTGAAGGCGGCGCGGGATCCGGGCTCGCGCGCCTTCCTGCTCGACCGGCTCGAGGGATTGCTCGAACGCTTCGGAGAGAGGAGCTGGGCGGACCTGCTGCGCGCCCTCCCCGCCGACCGCGTGGCGGCGTCGCTTGCCGCGGGATTCCGGTCCGACGCGGGACGCGTCCTCTTCGACTCGATCGCCGAGCCGATGGCGGATCGGCTCCTGCACACGCCGATCGGGCGGCTCGGGCGCTTCCTGCGCGAGGACGCCGCGGTGCGGCTCGCGGATACGCTCGCCGCGCCCGCGTGGGACTGGATCGTCAACCGCGTGCCGGAGGTGGCGGAACGAATCCGGATCGCCGACCGTATCTCGACGAAAATCGAGAACTTCTCCATCGAGCGGATCGAACACCTTGTTCGCGACATCAGCCAGCGCGAATTCGACCTCATTGTGCGTCTCGGATACCTGCTCGGCGCCGGCATCGGCACCGGGCTCGTGATCCTCGATTCCCTCCCGGTACTCGAGTTCATCCGGGGACTGTTCGGATGAGGCCGGGGCGCGTCGTGGCCGCCGCCGCGGTCGCATGCGGCGCCAGTCTCGCGGGGTCCGCCTGCGCCTCCCCCGAGACGGCGATCGACCGCACGGAGGGCACGGGGGAGCTGCGCGGGCTGGCGATCGAACAGCCGTTCGAGGCGCCAGAGTTCGCCCTGACGGATTCGCGGGGGCGCCGTTTCGACTTCCGGCGGGAGACCGCGGGGTCGCTCACGCTGCTCTTCTTCGGGTATACGAACTGCCCGGACATCTGTCCCGTGCAGATGGCGGTACTCGGGGCCGCTCTCGACGATCTTCCGTACACGGACCGCCGCGAGATCGAAGTCGTCTTCGTGACGACGGACCCGGCGCGCGACACGCCGGACCGGCTGCGGAGCTGGCTGGACCTCTTCGACGCCTCCTTCGTCGGCCTCAGCGGGGAGATGGAGACGGTGAACGAGATCCAGGCCGGGTTCCGCCTTCCGCCCGCGCGGATCGAAGGGACAACCACCCCGCCGGGTGCCGAAGAGCCGTATCTCGTGGGACACGCGACGCCGGTCGTCGCCGTCACGGGCGACGGCGTGGCGCGGGCGCTGTACCCGAGCGGCGTGCGCCAGACCGACTGGCGGCACGACCTTCCGCTCCTCCTGCGTCTCAACCGTTCGGTTTCGAAGCCCGGGGGCGAAGCCGGTACGAGCGGCGGCTGAGGTCACGCGATGCAATGGTGGTGTGCCGCCCAGGGGATCCCGTGGGACTGGTCGTGGCGGCCCTACCCGGGCGTCTGGCTCTTCATCGCGTGCCTGTGCCTCGCCTATCGCGCCTTCACGCGGGGCGCCGCGCCTTCGCGAGTCGAGGTCGTCCGCTTCGCCGGCGGCGCGCTCATCCTCTGGATCGCGCTGGACTGGCCGGTGGGCGCGCTGGGTTCGGGATACCTGGCGTCGGTGCACATGGTGCAGTTCCTCCTCATCGCGCTGCTCGCCCCGCCGCTCCTCATCGCGGGCCTCCCGCGGGCAGCGCTGGAGCGGGTGCGCGGCGGCGCGATCATCTCCCTCCTCGGATTCCTCGCGCGACCGCTCATCGCGCTGCTCTTCTTCAACGCGATCGTCATCACGACGCACTGGCCGGAGGTCGTCGACGGTCTCATGGCCTCGCAGGCGGGCTCGCTCGTCCTCGACATGGCCTGGCTGGGCGGCGGACTCATCTTCTGGTGGCCCGTCGTGAGTCCGGTCCCGCACCGGCCGCGGTTTCCGCTCGGCGTACGGATCGGCTATCTGATCGCGAGCACCGTGTTGATGACGCTGCCGTACGTCTTCCTGACGTTCGCGGAACTCCCCTTCTACGCGACGTACGAACTCGCGCCGCCGGTGGGCACGCTCTCCGCCGGAGAAGACCAGCGGCTCGCGGGGCTGATCATGCGGATCGGGGGAGGCACGATCCTGTGGACGGCGGCGGGGGTCATCTTCTGGTTCTGGTACCGCTCGGAGAACGACGCCGTCGGCTGAGCCGCGGCGGCGCGGGTGCAACGTGCGACACTACGTTAGTCGCTCACCTGTGCGGTTAGTCGCTCACCTGTGCGGCGACCCAGTCCACGTAGGGCGCGGAGCCGGCGGCCACGGGGATGAAGAGGACCTCGGGAACATCATAGGGGTGGAGTTCGCGGATGCGCCGCTCCACGGCGTCGCCGCGGGCGGCCGTCGTCTTGAGGATGCCGAGGGCTTCCGCTTCCTCGCACACCTCGCCCTCCCATCGATAGACGGAGGTCACGCGGTCCAGGACGTTCAGGCAGGCGATGAGCCGCTCTTCGACGAGGGTCCGTCCCAGCCGCACGAGTTGTTCGCGGTCGGGCCCCGTGACGAGCCCGGCCACGATGTCGCTCACGGGCGGTCCCGCTCTTTTTCCCGCCCGCTCATGGCGTCCTCGGCCCGCTCGTAGAGGGCTTCGATCGCGGCGGCGAAGCGGGTCTCGATGACGCGACGCTTGACCTTCAGCGTCGGCGTCAGCTCTCCGCTCTCGACGGTGAACGGCCCGGGGACGAGGAGCACGTCGCGCGGCTGCTCGTAGTGCGCGAAGTCCCGGCAGCATTCCCGCACGGCCTGTTCGATCATGCCGCGCATCCGGGCGTCCGCGACGAGGTCGGCGTCCGCCGCTTCCTCGACCCCGTGCAGTTCCGGACGAACAGCCTCGAATTCGGGCACGACGATGACGATCGGGAACTTTCTGCCGTCGCCGAGCATCACGGCTTCCGCCACCATCGGGTGCCGCTTGATCTCGGCCTCGATGGGCTGCGGCGCGATGTTCTTTCCGTAGGCGGTGATGATGAGATCCTTCTTGCGGTCGGTGATCCGGAGGTACCCGTCCTCGTCGATCTCGCCCACATCGCCGGTGTGGAACCAGCCGTCGTCGTCGATGGCTTCGGCCGTCGCCTCGGGCTTGTTGTAGTAGCCCGCCATGATCTGCGGCCCGCGGATGAGAATCTCGCCGTCCGCGGCGATCCGGATCTCGGTACCGGGGATGGGCTTCCCGACCGTGCCGAGGCGGATGGCGTCGATCGGATTGAAGCTGACGGCGGGCGAGGTCTCCGTGAGCCCGTAGCCTTCGACGATCGGCAGGCGCGCGGCGAAGAAGAAGCGGGCGACGGCGGGCGCGAGCGGGGCTCCGCCGCTCACAAAGTAGCGGACCCGTCCTCCCGTCCGGGCGCGCAGCTTCGAGAATACGAGGCGGTCGGCGAGCGCGGCCTGGAGACCGAGAGCCGGATCGACCCCGCGTCCCTCGAGTTCGGCCATCGCCCGCGCTTCCCCGACGCGGCGCGCCCAGTCGAAGATCTTCTGCTTCGCGCCGCCCGCCTCTCGGGCGGTGGCTTCGGCCCTCTCGAGCACCTTCTCGAACACGCGCGGGACGGCGGCCATGAAGGTCGGCGAGACTTCGCCGAGATCGCGGGCCACCGTGTTGGGGGATTCGGCGTACGCGACGGTCACCCCGGCTCGCCACATGATATAGTGGCCGACCGTACGCTCGAACACGTGCGCGAGGGGCAGGAGCGCGAGAGCCACGTACGTGGAGTCGATCGGGAAGACCCGCAACGCCATGTCCGCGTTCGAATGGAAGTTGGCGTGCGTGAGCATCACGCCCTTCGGGTCGCCGGTCGTGCCCGACGTGTAGATGAGCGTCGCCAGGTCTTCCGGACGTGTCTTCCGGGCGTGCGTTTCGTAGGTCGACGCGAGCGCTTCGGGCGCGGACTCGCCGAGATCGCGGAGGGCGTCCAGCTGTAGCGTCGCGAGCGAGGATCCCTCGGGCGCCGCTACGGGCGCGAAGGCCACCGCCAGTTCCAGTGCGGGGAGGTCGTCCTTTACCTCCGCGACCTTGTCCAGTTGCTCCTGGTCTTCCACGAATACGGCTCGCGCGCCGGAGTCCGCGAGGATGTAGCGAACCTGGTCGGCGGGAAGCACCGGGTAAACGGGCACGGAAGTGAGCCCCGCCATGACGATGCCCCAATCGGCCAGGGCCCATTCGAGGCGGGTCTGCGAAAGGATCGCGATGCGGTCGCCCGCCACGAAGCCTTGCGTCCGGAGCCCGAGCGCGATGGCCCGGGCGCGGCGCCCGATGTCATCCGTGGAGGTCGAAACCCAGGCCCCGTCCGCTCCCCGCGTACGGGCCGCGTCGGCGCGGGGCCGCGAGAGCCCGTCGAGGAAGAGTTCCGGTAATGTGCCGGGCCGATAGTCGTCCGGGAGCGGGCTCGAGACTTGCACGCTGCTCGTACGCGGGCCGCTAGTGTGCGACCGATTCCGCGGCCGGCACGCCGAGCCGTTGCAGAGTGCGCCGGGCATGCTCGAGATGCCTCGGCTCTTCCCGGTCTCCCCGCGCATAGGCGAGGAACTCCTGGAGGTGCCGCGAGGCGTCCCGCTCGGCGCCTTTCCTCAACAGGAGGAAGGCCAGACCGTAGTGCGCGGCCGTGCTGCGCGGGCGCTCCTCAAGGGCGGCCCCGTAGGCGCGAACCGCGTCATCGGTCAGTCCAATGTGCGTGTACACCACCGCCATCTGTTCCAGCGTGGCCGGATGCCGCGGGTTGTACTTCAAGGAGAGACGAAATGAGATGAGCGCCTCATGGTAGAGTTCCTGCCGAACCAACTCCACACCTTCCTCGTAGAAGTCCGGCTGCTTGCGTCGGCGCCTTCCGTCACTGTCCCAGATCTTCCACCACACCATGCCACCCTCCCCCCGAGCGAGCTGGACCGTACGTCTCACTCCACCACGTTCCACACAGCCCCACACATCTGGCGACAACGGCGAATTATAGCGTTTTGTCAAGCCGTGGCAAATCTCCGGCTACGTTTGACGGCGTTCACCGACCCAGACGGAGCGGTCGGAGGCGACTTCCGCGAACTCCGACGCGGCGAGCAAGTCAAGATCCGGGGGGGTCGGAGTTTCCACGACGAGGCGCGCGCCCGGCCGCGCGCAGCGCGTGATCTCGGACAGTTGGAGCACCATGGGAGCGGCGAGCGCGATGCCGTGCAGTGCGCCGGAGCGGATCGGCCAGCGGTCCGGCGCGGCGCCGAGGAGAGGGTCGACGCCGACAACGAGATCCTCGACGGCCACGGCGGCCGGAGGGGAACGGTCGCCCGCGTCCGGCAGCCAGACGAGGACCTCGAGACGGTCTCCGAGACGGGCGATGGGAGGGGCGTAGGCGGCCAGGCGCGGGCCCAGGAGCACCGCCATGCCGGCCCGGTCGCTCACGCCGAGCAGGGCTGCGAGACGCAGCGCCGCGTCCGGAGCGGCTTCGTCGGCGGGCCCGGCCAGAGCCGCCGCGTCCTCGAGCGCCGTGGCGGCGGGGCGCGCCGTCCCGCCGCCGGGGGCGATCCGTCGCGCGGCATCGGAAAGATCGAAGCGCATCGTCCCCCGGCGGATCGGCACCTCGATCTCGCACAAAGGGCAGCCCAGCCACCCCTCGACCACGCGACGCGACGCGGCCCGGTCGACGAAGGCGACGAGCCCGGTCGACGCCTCGCAGTCGGGACAGTCCAGGACTTCAGCCAGTTCGAGAAACACGCCGCCATCCCATGCCGTCCCCCGCCGGATGCA
>JAPPBA010000102.1 GCA_026705295.1 Candidatus Palauibacter australiensis | reverse complement strand
CAGGCGTAGTCCTCCTGGAAGGGGTTCGTGCGCGTGACCTGCCGCGCTTCGTCCAGGTCCGGTCCCGCCACGAAGTAGTCGGGCGAGTCGTCGAACCGTTCGCGGCGGAAGGCGTACACGTCGGCATCCTCCGCCTTGAGCAGGCCACCCGCGAACCGGGCATCCGCCCAGACCAGCGGCTCGGGCGTCTCTCCGCGGCGGCTGCGCGAGAAGCCGGCCTGCTTGGTCCACTCGCCGTAGGTCGAGTAGTAGAGAGGTTCATCCGCTGCGAAGGCGTTGGCCTCGCGGTCGACCCGCAGCACGCGGTGCCGGATCGAGTCTTCCGCCCCCTTCGTGAGCCGCCTCCCGCCCGACCCGTCCGGGTGCACCTCCCACACGTCGAAGCGGTCGTTCACGAGCAGCGCCGCGTCGTCCTCCAGCCAGCCGGCGATGCCGAACGGGGACATCTGCTCGCGGGTCGGCGTCCGGTCGAGGTCCACGAACGTCCCGTCGAGGCCTTCCGTCACGTTGCGGGTCTCGCCGGTGGCCAGGTCGTGCGTCCAGTAGTCGGCGCCCTCGAACCAGACGGCGTAGCGTGCGCCGGGGCTCGATCCCATGTCGATCGTCACCCGCTCGCGAACCAGTTCGCGGCGCCCCGTTCGCGCGTCGACGGCGTAGATGTCGTGGAACTGCTGGCGGAACATCGCGTTGACGTCGTACGGCGTCTCGTCGCGGGCCAGCACGTGGCGCCCGCCCTCCGCGATCTCGACCTGGTCCGCGTGGTCGCCCCCCAGGAGGAGAAAACCGCCGTCGGCCAGCTTCCAGGCGCCGAGATCGTGTTCCTGCCGCAGCCGGTCCTCGCGCACGCGCTGCTGAGGGACGGGATCGACGTCGAGGGAGTGCCAGATCTCGACGCCGGGGCTCTCCTCGTCGTCGCGTGCGGCCCCGTTTTCTTCTTCGGGGGTTTCGCCGTCCTCGCCGTCGCCGTCGCCCTCGCCGTCGCCTTCCCGTTCGCCCTCCTCTGAGCCCTCCTCTGAGCCCTCCTCTTCCGCGTCTTCGGCGGCGGTCTCGACCGGGATCCGCTCCTGGAGGCCGAGGAAGATCGTGGAGCCGTCGTCGGACCAGGAGGGGGCGCGGTGTTCGACGATCCGGGTGCCTCCGGGCAGTTCGGAGGGTTCCCGCGGGTCGAGCGCGAACGACCGCGGACTGTCGGAGTCCAGATCGCGCCACGCCAGAACCACATGGGCGGTGTCCTCGTGCAGTTCATCCTCGAACGTCTTGAGGACGGCGAGATCGGGGGCATCCTCGCGCCACGACAGCTCCCGGTAGGTCGCCTCGTCCGCGTCGAGCGAGCGGATGCGACCGGACGCCGGATCGTAGAGGCGGACGCCGTTGCCGACCCGATCCTCGGCGTCGACGGTCATGGCCAGCAGGCTCCCCTCCTCCTGCCAGGCGAATGCGGCAACGTTGCCGAAGCTCATCGACTCGTCGCGCGTCAGGTCCCGAACCAGGACGTCGGCGCCGTCGCTCTCGCTCTCGTCGGAGCCGTAGCGGCGGAGGGCCAGGTATCGCCCGTCATCGGAGAAGGAGAACGACTGGATCGCCTCGATCTCCTCCCCTTCTCCCGTCCGCAGGTTGAGGAGGCCGACGCCGTTGCGGACGGGGTCTCCCCTCTCACGCAGCCGGTCGCGCTCGTCCGGGGAGACGCCGATGGCGTACGCGAGCCAGCTTCCGTCCGCGCCGAACCCGGGCCGCGCGCCTTCCGCGACGACGACGACCGAATCGGAATCGGTGCGGTGGACTTGAAGCTCCGACGTCTCGTCCACGCGACGGACGACGACGGCGAGCCAGAGTCCGTCAGGCGAAAGCGATGCCTGGCCCAGGCGCTCCCACTGGTCGTAGTCGTCCGCCCCGAGCGTGGGTCTTTCCTGCGCGGCCGCCCTCGACGGGAGAAACGCAAGGGTGGCGGCGAGGGTCAAGGCGAGGAGGGCAGGGATCCCTCGGGGCGTGTTCGGCATGGGTGCTTTTCTCCTGACTTGCGGTGACTCCGTGGTGACTCCGCGGCGGACGCCCGGCGCACTGCATGGGTCCGCGTCCCTCCAACATGCGCGGACAGCCGCCATGCTCGGCAAGGGTGTCCCTCGCTGCTTGAGAGGTGATTGATGGGTCGAGCGATCCACGACGTAGCGGGAGCGGTGATCTTGACGCCGTTTTCTGGCTAGAAATATAATCTAGACATAACATTTAGACATATAATTCAAACATGGAGCAGATCGATGACCGAATGGCCGCTGCATGACGCCAAGAACCGCTTCAGTGCCGTGGTCACGGCCGCCGTGGCGGGCGAGCCGCAGCGCGTGACGCGACACGGCAAACCGGCCGTTGTCGTGATCTCCGTCGGGGAATACGAGAGGCTTCGGCGGCTGGAGGGGGCGACGGCCCCGTCCTTCGCCGAACTTCTGCTCTCGATGCCCGGCGGCGGCGAAGACGTGGAGCGACTCGAGGTGGCCCCGCGACCTGTGGAGTTGTGATGTTCCTCCTGGACACGGACGTGCTGTCCGCGCACCGCCGGCCGGATCGCACACCGGCCATCGCGAACTGGCTCTCCAGCCGGAGAACCGTGGACCTACATCTGAGCGTGGTCTCCATCGGCGAGATCGAGCGGGGCATCGCCCGGCAGCGCGCTCGCGACGCGGCGTTCGCCGAGGCGCTCGCCTCCTGGCTGGACCGCGTGCTCCGGCTGTACGGGGATCGCATCCTCGGCATAGACGCTCCGACGGCGCGGCGCTGGGGCCAGTTGTCGGCCTCGATCGGTCATCAAGGGGCGGATCTGCTCATCGCGGCGACCGCCCTCGAGCACGGTCTGACCGTGGTGACGCGCAACGTCCGCCACTACGAGCCGACGGGCGTCTCCGTGCTCGACCCATCCACCCGGCTGCCGTCGGAGTAGTGTCGGCGTGGCGTGACGAGTTGGGCGGCGCGGGTCCAGATGGCGTCGAACATGGGTTCGGTGAGGGTGCCGGTGAAGGTGTTCTGCTGGCTGGGGTGGTAGGAGCCGATCAGCAGGCGGCGTCCGATCCCGACCTCCACGCCGTGGCCGAAGCGGGGCGCGGGACGCGGGACGGCTTCCCCGCGTTCCCGGAAGATTCTCAGTAGCGCGGCGAACGAGAACCCGCCCAGGGCGACGATGACGGGCGCGGTGGCGAAGAAGTCGAGTTCGCGCTCGAGGTAGCCCCGGCACCGTTCGCGCTCCCCGGCGGTGGGCTTGTTTGCGGGCGGGGCGCAGCGCACGGCGGCGGTCACCCAGGCGCCCCGGAGCACCAGCCCGTCGTGCCGGGCGGTCGAGTCGGGCTGCGAGGCGAACCCGGCGCGGTGCAGGGCGCGGTAGAGCCAGTCGCCGGACCGGTCGCCGGTGAACATGCGCCCGGTCCGGTTGGCGCCGTGCGCGGCCGGGGCGAGTCCGACGATGAGGAGACGCGCGGCCGGATCGCCGAAGCCCGGCACCGGACGGCCCCAGTAGGTGTCGTCGCGGAAGGCGGCCCGGCGTTCCCGCGCCACCCGTTCGCGCCACTCGACGAGCCGCGGACACTTCCTGCAGGCTGTGACTTCCCGCTCGATCGCGCCGAGAACCGGGTCCGTCAAGCGCCGTCCGGCCGCGGAAGGCCGTACATCAGCCGGTAGAGCACGGCTTCGAGGCGCTGCGACCAGCGGACCGGGGCCGGGAAGCTGGCCCGGTGCAACGTGGGCACCTTGGCGGAGCGGACGCCGGCCAGGTTCGCCGACGCGATGTCCGTGAAGTACTGGTCCCCCACCATCAGCGCCGCCGCCGGACGGTCCGCGACGTCCAGCTCCGCGAGCGCGGCCCGCACGAGCCGGCGGCTCGGCTTGCGGATCGGCCGCAGGTCCCCGGGGGTCCCGTCGGCGGCGGACGAAGCCGCCGCCGCGCCGGGGCCGCGCCACGACTCGCGCGGTCCGCGGCGGACGCGGAAGGCCGCCCCTGCCCCGGTCTCGTATCCGAGCACGACCGGGATCGCGGGGAAGATCTCCCCCAACTCGGCGAAGCGCGCCTCCTGGCAGTTGGAGACGATCGCGTGCCGCAGCCCCGGCGCCCGGAGCAGATCCTCGAACGCGGCCGCGAGCGCCGGATCCACCCGCCCCGCGTGGTGCGCCATCAGCGTCCCATCCACGTCCCACAGGACGGCCTCGACGCCCAGATCGCGCAGGCGCCGGGCGCTCAGGCCGTTCACCGAGTCGAGGTGGAACGTCGGCCGGATCCTGCGCGACATGCTCGCGAGGCGCGGGAGGAGCCGCCGCGCCGTCTGCATCCAGGTCGCCTTCATCGGAGCGCCCTCAAGGGGCGTCCCGCGCCATCGGCGGCGTCAGTTCGCCCCCAGGATGGGATCCTTCTCTCCGATCATCTCCCAGCGGGTGAGGACGATGGGGATGACCCCGACGTCGTAGAAGGCGTCGAAGAACCGCTTCACGCTGAATTCCCCGCCCTCCTGGATGGCGTACTCGGAGAGCAGTTCCTCGATCTGGACCTTCCCGGTCACGTAGCTCGTCCCGTACCCGGGCTGCCGCAGGTAGAGGCTCTGCTCGCCGCGCACGAGGGCGCCGTCCGGCAGCCACCCCCGCGGCGTCCACTTCATGGCGTGGGCCACCGCCTCCTCCATGTCGAACACCTCGCCGTGCAGGTAGAGGCCGCTCAGCGCCCGCGCCGCCCGCTGCGCCAGCATGATCCAGGTGAGTTCGCGCGACCGTGGCGAGCCCTCGAGCAGCCCGAGGTGCATGAACATCTCCTCCACCCCCGTGGCGAGCCCCTCCGAACGGGAATCGAAGATGTTGTAGAGGGACGGCGTGGCCCGGATCGGACTCGCGTGCGGGTCCACTCGCATGCGCGCGAGTTCGATCCAGTGGTGCATGTGCGGCCGGAAGGAGTCCGGGTCGCGGTAGTTCACCTCGGAGAAGAAGTTCCGGATCTCTCCGGGTTCGGCGGGCGTGAAGCTCCCGTTCACGGCGCGGAGGGCGGGGTCCATCCACTCCTCCGTCGTCTCCACCTCCTCCTCGTCCAGGAAGCGCATGTAGCGGTCGACGGACTCGTTCAGCCTCCGGTCGTACTCCTCGGCCGAGGCGATCCGCTCGAGTTCGGGGAGGTGCCGGTTGCGGTTCTCCTCCAGCCGCATCGAAGCGTGGGCGCGGGCGAGTTCGCGCCGCATGATCGTGACCTGTTCCTCCCACGAATACGGGACGAGGTGCACGTTCTGCATGTACCACGTGTAGTTCTCCCGCCCCACCCCGGAGGGTCCGGTGCGCGAGGGCGCCTCCTCCTCCAGCCACGCGATGAACGCCTCCGAGGCGGCGCGCGCTTCGGAGATGGACCCGTCGAGCGCGTCGCTCGTCCCGGCCACCCGCACCGCAAGGTTGTCGAGATCCCGTATCTGGCCCCGAAAGGCCCGGGGTCCGGCCAGCCACAGGTCGCGCGCGTTCGAGTCCGCGAGGTTCCCGCGCGCCTGCTCCAGGAGCGCCGGGGTCGCGCCGATGCGGCCCGCGAGTTCGGCGGCATCCGCCTCCGAAAGCGGATAGTCGTACGTCCAGAGGTCGATCCAGCCGTGGATGACCGCCCCTTCGTGGGCCGGCACGTCGCTCTCCGCCGCGAAGATCGTCACGTAGAAGGCGGGGTCGCGCGCCCAGGGGCGGCGCACGCGGTGATCGAAGTCGAGCCCGTTCATCTCGGCGCGGACCAGGTGCCAGTCGATCTGCTCCGGCACGGACCAGCCCTCCGGGGCGCCGCTGCCCAGCCGCGCCTGCCACCCCGGGAGTTCCTGCTGCTGGCGCGCCATCGCCGCCGCCGAGTAGTCGGGCACGCCATCCGCGAACTCGGGGCGCTCGAAGGCCCGCCACTCGTCGAACAACGCGACGAGGTCCGCGTGCGAGTCCGGACCCGCGGCCGCGGCCGGGTCCGCCCGGTCCGGCGCCACCTGCATGAGAAGGTAGGCGACGGCGAGAACCGCGATTCCCGCAAGGATGAACGAGGGGCGGAGTCGACTGCGAGCCATGGTGCCTCCCTGAGGGTGTAACCCGCGGATCGTTTGATACATAATGACACTTGGTGTGGTGTCTCAGAAATCCGTGAGCCTGCGGCGGGTGTCGAGGCGCCGTGTCCCGCAGGTGCCTGGACGGGGGAGAATGGCCATGAAAGCGCAAACTTCGTTCCTCGCCGCGGCGGCCGTCGCAGTCCTCGCTTCGACCGGCCCGGCCGCGGCTCAGGAGCCGCCGGACACCGTGGTCGTAGTCCAGGAACTCGAGGTCGTCGTAGGCTCGCGGGCCGGTGTCGCGGATCCCGCTACGCTTCCCGTTCCCGTGGACATCTACGGCGCCGAGGAAATCGCCCGTCTCGGAGAGATCGACCTCGGTGAGGTGCTCGGACGCATCGCGCCGTCCTTCAACTCCACGCGTTTGTCCGCCGGCGACGGCGCGGCCCTCCATGTGGCGACGCTCCGCGGCATGAACGGCGACCAGGTGCTCGTCCTCGTCAACGGCAAGCGACGGCACGGCGTCGCCTTCGCGAAGGTGCTCGCGGTGTCCGGGCAAGGGACGACGGGGACGGACCTGCGCGCCATTCCGGTCCACGCCATCGAGCGGATCGAGGTCCTGCGCGAGGGTGCGGCTTCGCAGTACGGCTCCGATGCCATCGCCGGCGTGATCAACATCGTGCTCAAGGACGACGCCAGCGGCGTCAGCGCGTCCACCTTCCTCGGCCGCACATCGCGCGGTGACGGGATGCGGCTGTTCACGTCGGCCAACGCCGGGGTTCCGCTCGGCGACGGCTTCTTCAACATCACGATGGAGGTCGCGCGGCAGGAGGTCACGAACCGGGCGGGCGCGGCCCCCACCTGCTTCGGTCCGGATCCCTCCTACGGCCCCTGTGCGGATGGCGGGAAGGTCATCCAGTTGCAGCGTAACGGCGAGCCCGATTACACGGGCGCGGGCTTCATGGCCAATGCCGCCATCCCGGTCGGCGAATCGGCCGAGTTGTACGCCTTCGGGGGATACTCCGCGCGCGAAGCGGTCTCGGACGGCCTGTACCGCAAGGCGGACTGGGTGCCCCGCTCGGTCAGCTACGTCTATCCGGATGGCTTCTTCCCCATCGAGGAGTCGGACCTCATGGACAAGTCCGCGGTGGCGGGGCTGCGGGGCGACGTGGGCGAGTGGTCGGGAGATCTCAGTCTCGGGTTCGGGCACGGCCGGTTCGCCTTCGGCGCCGCGAACTCGATCAACCCGTCCTACGCGGCCGAGTTCCTGGCGGGGAATCCCGGAGCCGACGGCGCCTCCATCGCGGCCAACGCCGGACCCCGGAACACGTTCAGCGGCGGACTCAACGTGCGGCAGTGGACGCTGAACGCCGACGCGACGCGGGAGCTCGAGGTGGGTTCGACCCCGGCGTTTCTGGCGGTCGGCGGGGCGTTCCGGCGAGACTCCTACTGGATGGAAGCCGGCGACCGGGCCTCGTGGGCGTGCGGACCGAGCGATACGCCCGGCAGCTTTCCGGCGGCCCATCACCAGAACGACGGGACGGTCTACGCGAGCTGCGGGATCCAAGGCTACCCGGGCTACAGCACGACCTCGGCTTCGCTGAGCGAACAGGACCGCAACAGCGTCGGAGCGTACGCGGACATGGAGTTGCGCTCGCCGAGCGGACGCACGCTGGGCGGCGCGCTTCGTTTCGAACACTACACCGACGCCGGAAGCTCGCTGACCGGAAAGCTGGCCGGCCGCGTGGCGCTGGGCGAGACGGGCGCCGCGCTCCGCGCCGCGGTCTCCACCGGCTTCCGGGCGCCGCGACTCCCGCAGCGGGGCTTCAACACGATCGGCTTCGTGGGCGGCAGCGAGGGCCTGGTGAGCGCCGGCTTTCTGCCCGAGGGCGATCCGATCGCCTGCTCCGACTTCGGGGCCTGCTCGCTGGACCACGAGACGTCGCTCAGCTTCACGGGCGGACTCGTCTACTCCACGGACGCCGGCCTGCTGGTGACGGCGGACTACTACCGCGTGGCAGTCAGCGACGCGATCGCCCTGACCCGGAGCCTCGATCCGAGCCACGGGCTGCGGCCCGGCGCGCAGTTCCAGGGTCGGCCGGTGGACGCGGTGGCGTTCTGGACCAATGCGATCGACACGCGCACGCAGGGCTTCGACGTGGCGGCGACCTGGCGCTTCCGCGGCATGGACTGGGGGGCCGCGGACCTGTCGGCCAGCCTGCACCGGAACAGCACCAAGATCACCGCGAACCGTAACGAGGACTTCATCGGAGACACCCAGCGGACCCTCATCGAGGACGCACAACCCGGACAGCGGATCGGCGTCAGCGCCGATGTACGCTTCGCACGAGGTTTCGGCGCGAGGTTCGGCCTGAACCGGATCGGCTCCGTCACGACCCCGTTCATCTTCGAGGAGAACGTCACGATCAACGCGGCGACCATCGCCGACCTGGAGGTCAGCTTCCGGGTGGGCGATCGCATCCGGGTGGGCGTCGGCGCCAACAACCTGCTCGACCGCCTGCCGAACCGGCTCCCGGACGACGCCGTGGCGCAGCTCTGGACGATGGAGTACCCCTCGGAGTCCCCCTACGGCGTGGCGGGACGCCTCTGGTACGTGCGGGTGAACCTGCTCGGAAACTGAACGCGGCCGGGCGGCCGCAGCGAGAATGACCCCGGCTGGACTCGAACCAGCGGCCTCGGGATTAGGAATCCCGCGCTCTATCCGCCTGAGCTACGGGGCCGTGCCGGGAAACTAGCGGGCGGGCCGGAGGGCGGCCAAGATTGCCGTCCCATGGAACCTGTAGACACGCTCATCCTCGGCCCTCTCGTCGTCACGATGGACGCCGGGGAACGGATTCTCGGCGCGGGCGCCGTCGCGGTGCGGGACGGCGAGATCGTCGCCGTCGGGACCCGCGAGGAACTCGAGGGCTGCGACGCCGCGGAAACCATCGACGCGACGGGCCGCCTCCTGATGCCGGGGCTGGTGAACGCGCATACGCACTTGGGCGATTCCCTCTTCCGGAGTCTCGTGGAGGAGTTGCCGCTCGAGGCGTGGCTGGAGCGTCTCTGGATTTCCGAGCGCGCGTTCGTCAGCCGCGAGAGCGTCGAACTGGGGGCGCGGCTCTCGCTGGCGGAGATGGTCCGGAGCGGGACGACGTGCGCGCTCGACATGTTCTGGTTCCCGGAGGCCGCGGCCGACGCGGCGGTCGGGGCCGGCTTCCGGCTCGTCACCGGGCCGATCTTCTTCGACTTCGACGGACCCGACGGCGTCTCGGTGGAGGACAGGATCGCGACCGGCGAGCGCTGGCTGGAGCGCTACGCGGAGGAACCGCTGATCACTCCCTGCGTGCAGCCGCACAATGCGCTCACGGTGTCGCCGGATGGTCTGCGGGCGGCGCGCGACCTCGCCGACCGTGCCGGGACTCTCTTCCACACGCACTGCTCCGAGACGGCCACCGAGGTGCGGCAGACCATCGAACGCTTCGGGCATACGCCGGTCGCGCACCTCGATGAACTCGGCATCCTCGACGCGCGCACGGTGCTTGCGCACTGCGTCCACCTGGACGACGACGACTTCGTGCGCCTTCGGCGCGCGGGGGCGGCGGTCCTTCACAACCCGCTCTCCAACCTCAAGCTGGGTTCCGGCATCGCTCCCGTCGCGCGCATGCTGGAGGAGGGCATCCCGGTGGCCCTCGGCACGGATGGGCCGGTGAGTTCGAACGATCTCGACATGTGGACCGCGATGCGCTTCGCGGGGCTGTTGCAGCGGGGGGTTCACATGGATCCGGTCATCACGCCCGCCCACGAAATCGTCCGCATGGTGACGACGGTCGGGGCGGAGGCGCTGGGGCTGGGCAACCGCGTCGGACGGCTCGCGGAAGGCTACCGGGCCGACCTCATCCTCATCGACCTCGACCGCCCGCACCTGACGCCGATGTACGACGTGTACGGACATCTCGTCTACACGGTGGGCCGCGATGACGTCCGCTCAGTGATGGTCGATGGCCGCTGGGTGATGCGGGACCGCGCGCTGGAGACGATCGACGAGCCCGCCGTCCTCGCCGATATGGGGCAACTGGCCGCTGAAATCGAGCATCACGCCGCTCGCCTCGAACCCGCCTGAGTCAGGGGGAAGGGACGATTGCGGGGAGGATGCGGTCCTGGAGCGCGGTCCAACTGAAGAGGTCGGGTTGCTGGTGGAGCGTCCAGCCGTTGAAGACGGAGATGAGGTCATGTTCGGGCACGATGTGGATGAACTGGCCTCCGTATCCGTTCCCCGCGAATACCTTCGTTTCGCCATCCTCGTGCACCGGTACCCACCACTGGTACCCGTAACCCGTGTCTGGCCGGTCGTTGTCGGGGGCCACGTCGGGGACGACGGGTGAGGTCGAGGTTTCGACCCATTGCCGGGAGACGACCTGCCGGCCGTCCCATTCCCCGCCCCGGAGCATGAGGTAGCCGACGCGGGCGAGGTCGTGGGTGGAGAGGTAGAGGCCACCCTCGCTGTCGACTTCGCCGTCGGGGGCGATCTTCCAGTAGTACTCGTCGATCCCGATGGGGCGGAAGAGGCGTTCCTCCGCCCACGCGTCGAGCCGCTGTCCGGTGGCCTCGCGCACGACTTTCCCCAAGAGGACGCTCACGCCGTCGTTGTAGTCGAAGCGGGTGCCGGGGTCCGTCCCCACGGGTTGCGCGACGACGTAGTCGATCCACCGGTCGCTGGCCTCCAGTACGACGGTTGGGTGGGTACCGTCGTCGTACGTCTGGCCGGGGACCGCCCAGTCGATCCCGCTCCGCATGGTGAGGAAGTCCTCGAGCGTCGTGGCGGCGCGGCGAGGGTGGTCGAGATCGACGCCGTACGCCTCGAACCAGGGCCACGCCGACGCTTCCGCGCCCGGGATGTGGCCCTCGTCCACGGCGATGCCGAACGCGACCGAGGTCACGCTCTTGGTCACGGACTGGAGCGAGTGCAGATCCGTGTTCCGGTAGTACGGGTGCCACGAGGGGTGATCGTAGTTGTACTGGTGGTCCGCCGTGTCCTCCTGCGCGGTGAGTAGTTCGGCGTACCGCGCGCCGTGGTCCCAGCGGCGGTCCGCGATCACGCGCCCGTTGCGGATGAGGAGAAACTGGTCGATGAGGCCGTAGCGTCCGGCGTCGATGTCGGCGATCAGCGAGTCGATCGCGGCCGGGTCCACTCCCTCGGCCTCCGCCGTGGAAACGGGCCACGTCTCTCCTGGCCAGCCGGGCCCCGCACTCGTAGCGCAGCCCGATAGGAGGATCGCGCCCGAGAGAAGGATCGCTCGCGAGAGGAGAATCGCCCCTTGGCGGAGGGAAACCATCAGCTTCCCTAACCGTGCATCCGGGGGTGCAGATTGTCATTCCGATTGACAATCTGCACCCCCA
>JAPPBA010000101.1 GCA_026705295.1 Candidatus Palauibacter australiensis | reverse complement strand
ACGGCGACGGACCCGGACAGCCTTTCGGCCACTCAGAGCTTCGAGGTGACGGTGAAGAAGAACCGCCCACCGACCTGCAAGTCGATCCCGTCTCAGGAGTTCCATGTGGGCGAGAGCGTAACCGTGGATCTCGCCGACCTGTGCAGTGATACGGATCCCGGTGACGAGCTGACCTACGACGAGGAGAGTACGAGCGATCCCTCGGTCGCAACGGTGAGTCTGAACGGAAGCATTCTGACGATCAGGGGAGTTGTCCAAGGTCGCGCAACGGTCAGCGCAAAGGCGAGCGACGGGCGTGGCGGGAGCGCCAAGGCGAGCGGTCCCGTCACGGTGCCGAACCGCGACCCCATTTGCCACTCGATCCCGCCCCAGAGGCTTGATCCTGCGCAGAGCGTCAAGATCGACCTTGGCAGCCTGTGCAGTGACCAGGACACGAATGACGAGCTCAGATACACCGATGCAGAGTCAAGCGACCAAGGTGTGGCCACGGTGAGTTTGAATGGCAGCGTCTTGACGGTCACCGGGGTGCTGCACGGCCTCGCGACGGTCAAGGCTTTGGCGCGCGACGGGCATGGTGGAAGCGCTTCGTCCAGCGGCTCGGTTATGGTGAAAAACCGCCCACCGATTTGCCGGGCGATTACCGATCCGAAGCTGGAAGTGGGAGGCAGTACGGAGGTCGATTTGAACGACCTGTGCAGCGATCCGGACAAGGATCAACTGACCTACACCGACGCGAGTTCTGGCGACGTGAACGTGGCGAAGGTGAGCCTGAGTACGAGCACTCTGACCATCGAGGGGGTGGGAAGCGGCAAGACGACGGTCGAAGCGGGGGCGAGTGACGGCCATGGGGGAAGCGACAAAGCAAGCGGCACGGTGACGGTCGCCGCCCCGCCCGACGAGCCGCCGGTGTTCGACCCTTCGAGCTATGCGGACACGCTGTATACCAGCGCGTCGAAGGGCGACCATGTGATCACGGTGAGCGCGACGGACCCGGAGGGCGAGTCGGTCACGTATTCGCTGGCGGGTTCGAGCAAGTTCCAGATCAACTCGGCGAGCGGCAGGATCACGGTGGCCGGGAGCTTGGCGGCGGCGACGCACAGACTGACTGCGAAGGCGCGTGATCCAGCGAATAACGAGGGCAGCGCATCGGTGACGGTTGTCGTCGTGCCACCACCCGACCGCAATAGGCCTCCGGTCGCCAACGCCGGCAAGGATCAGTGGGTGTACGAGGGCTCCGGGGTGACGCTTGACGGCAGCGGCAGCAGCGACCCGGACGGGACGATCGAGGAGTGGGAGTGGACGGGACCGCTGACCATGACCGGGGCGAACAAGTCGAAGGCGAGCTTCACCGCGCCTGGCGTGACAACGTCGACTGCCTACACGTTCACGCTGAAGGTCACGGACAACGACGACGCGACGGACACCGATGACGTGAAGGTCACCATCGAGCCGTGCCCGGTGCCGCAAGCGGACGCGGGCAGCGACCAGAGCGTGCGGGAGGGCACGGGTGTGACGCTGGGCGGCAGCGGGAGTTCGGGGGCGAGCTACAGCTGGTCCCAGACCGCCGGCCCCACGGTGACGCTGACGGGCGCGAACGGGAAGAAGCCGAGCTTCACCGCGCCACAGGTGAGCAGCAAGACAACGCTGACGTTCCGGCTGACGGTGACGGGCGACTGCGGGGACACAGCAACCGACAACGTGACAGTCGAGGTGACTGACTCGCCGCCTTCTGGAAACCGGCCCCCGAAGGTCGAGAGCGCGATTCCGGCGCGTTCGGTGGAAAGGGGCAAGACGGTGCCGGTGCGGGTGTCCTCGCACTTCAGCGATCCGGACGGCGACGCGCTGACGTACACGGCGCAGTCTTCCACCACGGCCGTGGCGACGGCATCGGTGAGCGGTTCGACGGTGTCGGTCAAGGGCGTGGCGAAGGGGCGCGCCGACGTGACCGTGACGGCGACCGACCCCGGCGGCAAGACCGCGTCTCAGAGCTTCCGGGTGACGGTGACGGACCCGGTTCCGGGCAACCGCGCCCCGGTCTTCGCGAGCGCGGCGTTCGAGCGTTCTGTGGCGGAGAACTCGCCCGGCGGCACGGCGGTGGGCGCGCCGGTGACGGCGGGCGACCCGGACGGGGACACGCTGAGCTACGCGCTGGCGTCCGGGGGCGACGCGGGTTTGTTCGGGATCGGCGCGTCCACGGGCCGGATCACGGTGGCGGCGGGCACGGTGCTGGACCACGAGAGCGCCGCGACGCATTCGGTGTCGGTGGTGGCGAGCGACGGGACGCTGGCGGACACGGCGGCGGTGACGATCAAGGTGACGGACGTTCCGCCGCCGGGCAGGCCCGCGAAGCCGACCGTGACGGGCGGCGACGGCGAGTTGACCGCGACGTGGAAGGCTCCGTCGAACACGGGTCCCGCGATCACCGGCTACGACGTTCGCCACCGCGCCGCTTCCGCCTCCGGCTGGACCGAGGTTTCCTTGGGCGTCGTGCTCGAACACACGGTGACGGGCCTGCCGGCGGGCACGGACCATCTTGTGCAGGTGCGGGCGGTGAGCCCGGAAGGCGCGGGCGCGTGGTCCGAGTCGGGCGAGGGAGCGACGGCGGCGGCCCCGAATCGCGCGCCGGCCTTCGCGAGCGCGATCTTCGAGCGTTCGGTCCCGGAGCATTCTCCCGCGGGTACGGCTGTGGGCGCGCCGGTGACGGCTTCCGACGTGGACGGGGACACGCTGAGCTACGCCCTGGCGTCCGGCGGGGACGCCGCGTTGTTCGCGGTCGGCCCGCGCACGGGGCAGTTGACGGTGGCCGAGGGCGCGATGCTGGACTACGAGAGCACCGAAACGCATTCGGTGTCGGTCGTGGCGAGCGACGGGGCGCTCGCGGACACGGCGAGGGTAACGATCGAGGTGACGGACGTTCCGCCACCGGGCCGGGCCGCGACGCCGGGGCTGAGGGGCGCGGCGGGCAAGGTGACGGCGACATGGAGTGCTCCGCCCAACGCGGGTCCCGCGATCACCGGCTACGATCTCGGCTACCGGAGGGGCTCGGCCGGAGGCGGCTGGACCGAGGTGTCGCTGGGCGACGTGCGGAGGCACGTGTTGACGGGCCTTCCGGCGGGCACGCTCTACCGCGTGCGGTTGCGGGCGGTGAGCGCGGAGGGCGCGGGCGCGTGGTCGGAGCCGGGCCGGACGGGTACGTCGCCGCGCTTCGACCCGGCGTCGGTGACGCGGTCGGTGCCGGAGAACTCGGCGGCGGGCACGGCGGTGGGCGCGCCGGTGACGGCGGCGTCCGATGCGGCGGTGGCGTTGCGTTACAACTTTGGGGGCGACGGTCCGCCCGAGTTCGTGATCGACGGGTCGAGCGGCCAGTTGAGCGTGGCCGAGGGCGCGTCGCTGGACTACGAGGGCGGCAAGAGGGAGTACGCGGCGACGGTCGTGGCGAGCTACATGGTGGGCGGAGGCGTAGAAGCGGAGGAGCTTGTGGACGTGGCGCACGTCACGATCCGGGTGACGGATGTTCCCGCGCCGGGCAAGCCGAACGCGCCGACGGTGACGGGCGGAACCGAACAGGTGGCGGTCTCGTGGATCGCACCGGAGAACGAAGGGCCGGCGATCACCGGTTACGATCTGCGGTATCGGGAGAAGGGGGACGGCGATTGGACGGACGTGTCGGCGCTCGGAGCGGTGCTGGCCGACACGATTCCCGGCCTGGATGCGGGCACGACTTATGAAGTGCGGGTGCGCGCGTCGAGTTCGGAGGGCGCGGGCGAGTGGTCCGAGTCGGGCGAAGGGACAACCGAGGCGGCCAACCGTGCGCCGTCGTTCGGCGCGGAGACCAACGAGCGCGAGGTACCGGAGAACTCCGCTGCCGGTACCGCCGTCGGCGATCCCGTGACCGCCGACGACGAAGATGGAGACGATCTGACGTACAGCCTCATTTCCGTCGAAGACGACTCGCCTTTCGAGATCGACGGGACGACCGGCCAAATCACGGTGGCCAGCGGCGCGGTGCTCGACTACGAGGGCGGCAAAACGGTCTACACGGTGAGCGTCCGGGCAACCGACGGGACGCTTGCGGACACGGCGGCGGTGACGATCCGCGTGACGGACGTACCCGCGCCCGGCAAGCCGGACGCGCCGACGGTGACGGGCGGCACCGAACGGGTGGCGGTGTCGTGGAGCGCGCCCGCGAACGAGGGTCCGGCGATCACCGGCTACGAGATCCGATACCGGGCGAAAGTGGACAGCGCGTGGACCGTTCCGAAAGCGCTCGGCGCGGTGCTGTCTCGCATGATCGCCGGGCTGGAGGGGGGAACCACATACCAGGTCCAAGTGCGCGCGGTGAGTTCGGAGGGCGCGGGCCAGTGGTCGGATCCGGGCGAGGGGACGACCGAGACGCCCAACCGGGCGCCGTCGTTCGATGCGGAGGCCTACGAGCGCGAGGTGCCGGAGAACTCGGCTGCCGGTACCGCTGTCGGCGAGCCGATGACCGCCACCGACGACGACGGAGACGATATGACGTACAGCCTCGTTTCCGGCGAGGACGGCGTGCCTTTCGAGATCGACGGTACGACGGGCCGGATCACGGTGGCCGAGGGCGCGGCGCTGGACTACGAAAGCGGCAACACGGTCTACACGGTGAGCGTCCGGGCAAGCGACGGGACGCTCGCGGACACGGCGGGGGTGACGATCCGCGTGACGGACGTACCCGCGCCCGGCAAGCCGGCCGCACCGAGGGTGACGGGGGGAGCCGAACAGGTGGCGGTGTCGTGGAGCGCCCCCGCGAACGAGGGGCCGGAGATCACCGGCTACGAGATCCGCTACCGAGCGAAGGCGGACAGTGCGTGGACCGTTCCGAAGGCGCTCGGCGTGGTGCTTTCCCAGACCATCTCCGGACTGGATCGGGCAACGACATACTCGGTGCAGGTGCGCGCCGTGAGTTCGGAGGGCGCGGGCGAGTGGTCGGAGTCGGGCGAGGGCACGACGGAGGCGGCCAACCGGGCACCATCGTTCGGTTCGGAGACCTACCAGCGCGAGGTGCCGGAGAACTCCGCTGCCGGTACCGCCGTCGGCGACCCCGTGACCGCCACCGACCAAGACGGAGGCGATCTGACGTACAGCCTCCTGTCCGGCGAGGACGGCGTGCCCTTCGAGATCGACGCAACGACGGGCCGGATCGCGGTGGCCGCGGACGCGGCGCTGAACTACGAGAGCGGCGACACGCTGTTCACGGTCAGCGTCG
>JAPPBA010000100.1 GCA_026705295.1 Candidatus Palauibacter australiensis | reverse complement strand
CCGAGGAAACGGTCATCGTAGCCGGTGTAGGCGATCATGCCGCCGTCCGGCGACGCCGTCGGACTCGAGTCAGGGCCGCGCCGGTCCGTAAGCTGCCGGACGGCCCCATCCGAAACGGCAAACTCGAAGATCTCGGAGTCCCGCACGTACTCCCAGTCGTCGCGGCGGGTGGCCGAGATCAGCAGGTGCTGCGAATCGGGCGTCCACTCGGGCGCCCCGCCGTGGTTGTAGGGGCCGTGCGTCACCTGACGCGGTGTCCCTCCCTCCGCGGGGAGGACGAAGACATGGGAGTACCCGACCGGCAGGAAGCCCTGGCTGTCCGAGCGGTAGTAGAGCCGTTCGTACGTCGTGGCGGGCGGCGCCCAGGTCGCGCCTTCCGGCTTCGCCGGCATCTGCGCGAAGGGCGGAGGCGTGTCCGGGACGAACATGCTGAAGGCGATCGTGCTCCCGTCGGGGGACCACGAGAGCCCGCCCGGGCCTCGCTCCAGCTGCGTGAGCAGGGCCGTCTGTCCCGTGTCCATCCAGCGCAGGTATAGCTGTGCCTTCCCGTGCTCGTCGCTCGCCACGTAAAGGAGCCGCGTGCCGTCCGGCGACCAGCGCGGCGACGAGAAGTTCCTCTGTCCGGTGAGGAGCGGACGGTGGTTCGAACCGTCGTAGTCGACGATCCACAGGTTGCTCCGCTGACGGTCCGTCATGATGTCCATCGAGGACCGCACGTAGACGACCCGGGAACCGTCGGGCGAGATCCGGGGATCGCCGGCGACTTCGAGTTCGAACACGTCCGCCGGGCCGAAGTGATCCGGGTTCCGCTCCTGCCCGGCCAGCGGCCCGGCGGGGGCGAGGATGGCGAACGCGAGCGCGGCGGTGGCCACCCGGAAAGCGACCGCGGAGCTGCCGACCCTGTCTTCTCGTGACGACGTCATGATTCCTCCTGGACTGCATTCGATCCCTGATTCGATCCCTGCGGGGCGTCCCGTGGCAGTCAAGGTAGCGCGTTTCCCGCCGCCGGATAGGTTGCGCGGCATGAACGACCGCGACTTTTCGGTGCCGGAAACGATCCGCTGGGCCCCCGGGGGCCGGAGCGCGCAGATCCTCGACCAGACGCTCCTTCCCGGCGTCCACGAGGAGAAGGAACTGTCGACCCTCGAGGACTTCATCGAGGCGATCCGGAGCCTGCGCGTGCGAGGCGCGCCGCTCATCGGCATCACGGCCGCCATCGGGCTCGCGGCGCTGGCGCGGCAGTCCGCTGCCGAAGGAATCTCGGCGGACACGCTACGGGACCGGTTTGCGGGCTGGGCCGAGGGGCTCGCGAACGCCCGGCCGACGGCGGTCAACCTGGTGTGGGCGGTCCGCCGGCTGCGGGCCCGGCTGGAGGCAGCCACCGGCGACGCGGGAGCACTGGCCGCGGCGCTGGCGGCGGAGGCCGACGCCATCCACGACGAGGACCGCCGCATGTGCCGCGCGATCGGCGAGCACGCGGCGGCGCTGCTTGCGGGCGGCGAGTCGGTGATCACGCATTGCAACGCGGGGTCGCTCGCCACGGGCGGCATCGGGACGGCCCTCGCCCCGGTCTACGTCGCGGCCGAGACCGGCCGCCGGGTCCGCGTCTACGCCGACGAGACCCGCCCGCTCTTGCAGGGGAGCCGCCTCACCGCCTGGGAGCTTTCACGGGCCGGTATCGAGGTGACCGTGCTCGCCGACAACATGGCCGGATCGCTCTTCGCCTCGGACCCGCCGGACATCGCCTTCGTCGGCTCCGACCGCATCGCGGCCAACGGCGACGTCGCGAACAAGATCGGTACGTATCCCCTGGCCGTGCTGGCCCACCGCCACGGGGTTCCGTTCTACGTCCTCGCGCCGACCTCCACCGTGGATCTCGGCACACGCACCGGGGCGGAGATCCCGATCGAACACCGCGACCCGGACGAAGTCCGCCGCGGCTTCGGACCCCTCCTCGCCCCCGAGGAGGCCGGCGTGTACAGCCCCGCCTTCGACATCACGCCACACGAACTCGTGACCGGCATCGTCACCGAGCGCGGCATCCACCGCCCGCCCTACACAGACTCCCTCGCCGCCGCCGTCCGCGCCGCGGAAGCGGAGCGGCGGCACCAGCCGACGTAGCCGCCCCGCCGCAGCCGCCGGCTGCCGCCGAGGGCGCGGGGCTCCGCCAACGCGATGTGCCTACCGGTCGTGGTGGAGTATCGGGAGGTAGGCCTTCCAGGGCCCGACCTCATCCTCGAACTGGTGCGCGACGACGCGCGCGATCTGGGCGAGATGGTTGAGGTCGTGGACGGCCCAGGTGGTGAGCAGTTGTCGCAGCGTGACCTCGCCCAGCTCCGGGTGAAGTCCGCCCGCGTCCAGATCGCCCTCGCCTTCGACCACTTCCCGCAGCGCCGCGAGTCCGGTCTCGCGCAGGGTCTCGAACTCGTTGAGGAGCTCAGCCAGCGAGCGGTCCCGCGTGCGCTCGATATGCGCGAAACGATCAAACGGCGGGAACGGGCGTTCGCGCCCGTGTTCGAGAATCCACCGCGCCCGCGGAATCCAGTCGTCGATCTCGCCCTGAATCAAGTGCCCCAGCACGCTGAACGCGCTGAACGTCCCCTCGCCCTCGTCCGCGTGCAGGAGCTCCGCCGGCAGATCCTCGAGCAGCACTCGCACGGTCCCGGGCGTGCGCGCGAGGAGCGTGAGGATGTCCTCCGCCAGCGCCTCGTCGTCGATGATCGTTTCGTTCTCCGCTTCGTTCGTTGTTTCTTCAGTCACCCGCACTCCTCCCGGTCGCGGTGCATGGAACCCGTCGGAACGGAACCTTCGGCCGCCGCCCTTGCAACGGAACTCCGGAACCGCATCCTGCTTCGATCCTGGTGTCGCTGCGACACTACAGCACACCCCACTCCGCGGGGCCGGCAGCCCGTGGCAAACAAGGCGAGATCTTCCGGCGTGAGCGACACGGCACCCTCCCAGCACACCTCCGGGGAACCGGGCTCCAGCCGGTTCGTGGAGCGGCTGCGCGGGGACACGCCGACGATGACGGTCGAACTCCGGCCGCCGCGGAGCGGACTCACGCGGGGCGGCGCGATGGACATGTGGATCGACCTCTCCCATGCCATCCGCGGTCTCGCGGCGCGCGACGCCTTTCTCATGCTCACGGACAGCGCCGTGGGCGAGGAGGAGGAGGAGAACCTCCAGCACCTGACGGCCAACCTCGCGAACGAGGTCGACCCCTGGCGGGTGGTTCCCTTCCTGACCTGTCTCCACCCGCTCGACTACTGCCTGCGCTATGTCGACCGCGCACGAGCCCGCGGCGTCGAAAGCGTCACGGTCACGGGCGGAGACAAGGTGCGAGGCGCCGAGCGATGCGTTCCCCACGGATATCAGCTCCGACGGAAGTTCCGTGAGCGGACCCGGAGCCTGTCACTCGGAGGCTGGGTCAACCTCCACCGCCCGATCGCCGAACAGATCGACTTCGCCACGGACCGGGAGTTCGAGGCCGACTACTACCTCACGCAGGTGGTGTCCCACCACGACCTCGCGCGGGCGGAGCGCTGGCTGGAAGGCGCGGGGCGCGAGGGCCTCGAGATTCCCGGCTCGTTCGGCGTCTTCTACTACCGGAACGGCCGCCGGACGGTACTGGAAAGGCTGTCGCGCTTCTTCCCGGTGCCGGTTGACGCGGTGGCTTCGGCCTTCGAAGCCGGAGTCACGCCGGAGCGGCACTGCGCGGAGACGATCGTTGCCCTCCGCCGTCTGGGGGCTCGGCACGCCTACCTGTGCAACCTCGCCCCGCACCGCGCCGCCACCCAGTTCGACCGCATCATGACCGAGGTCGCCGCCCTGGAGGCCGGCACGAGTTGATTGCATCGCTGCGAACCCATGACGTTCCCGCGGCAACGTCCAGCCCGAACTATTCGGTCGCGTCGAACCGGTTCAGCTTGCCCGACCAGTCGAGAATGCGCCGGTCGGCCGTGAGCAGTTCATACCCCTCCAGAGCCGTGGCAACGATAAGCCGGTCGGCCGGGTCGCCGTGCAAGCCCGGGAGCCGTCCCGCCCGCACGCCAATCAGTCCGCTGACCGGGATTTCGACGAGTCCCTGGGCGAGGAGGTCGCGACGCAGGGCCTCCGGTTCCATGAGAAGGTCGAATCGCCCGCTGTGGACGCGCATCGCGATCTCCCAGAAGGATATGGCCGAGATCGCCGCCCGCCTCCGGGGTAGCGCCCGCTCGATCATCCGCCGAGCGCGCCGCCCGAGCCGGCGGTCCCCGCGCCCGTGCCACAGCAGGACGTGTGTGTCGAGCAGGATCAAAACAGATCCTCGTCGGCGTCGTCTCCGTCGTCCCACCACTCTCTGGGCATGGGCCCCACGATATCGCCATGGATCCGCATCACATCACGATACCGTCCGAACAGCGTCTCCGGTTTCTCCGCGCAGGGCACGAGCTTCGACACGGGGCGGCCGTTCTTCGTGATGACGATTTCCTCGCCGGTCTCTGCGACTTCATCCATGAGCTTGAGACACTTCGCCTTGAACTCCGAGGCCTTGATCGTCCGCGGGAGCCCCGCGGGCCGTTCGTGATCCGATTCCATCCGTCCGCTCCGAGTCTGTCCAACGCCATCAACGCACTGTCAATAGAACCATGGTCATGACCATGGTCAAATCGTCCTCCAGTCCGGCCCCGGCCCGCGCCTACCGCCGGTGCGCGAGCCGGCACCCGCGACGGCACCCGCAGCTGCGCCCCTGACGGCACGGGCAACCTCACAGCGGTTGGGCCGCGTGAAGTGTTACCCGACCGTTGGCGTTTGGCGCGGTACACGGACGCTTGGCGCCTCGGTCACAACCCCAGCACGAGGAAGATCCGACGATGTTCACTCGACGCGACTGGCTCCGCTCCACCGCCGCCGCGGGTGCGGCGCTGTCTCTCAACCCCCGCATCCTGCGCGCGTTCGCGAACCAGGAGATGATCACGCGGCCCATTCCCTCCACCGGGGAGGAACTGCCGATCGTCGGCCTCGGCAGTTCGGCAACCTTTCAGCGCGTGGCGCTCAGCGACGACCACACGCAGATCGAAGGCGTCATGCAGGCGCTGGTGGACGGCGGCGGCTCGGTGTTCGACACCGCACCCAGCTACGGGCGCGGGGCGTCCGAGAGGGCGGCGGGAGACATCTGCCAGAGGCTCGGGATCTCCGACCGCATCTTCTGGGCGACCAAGGTGAACGTGGCCGGGCGGGGCGGGGGCTCCGCGGATCCGGACGCCGCCCGGGCCCAGATCGAGCGTTCGTTCGAGTACTTCGGCGTCCCCGTCATCGACTGCATCCAGGTCCACAACCTCGGAGATCCGCCGGTGCAGGTGGGGATCCTCGAGGAGCTGAAGGCGGCCGGGCGCGTCCGCTACATCGGGATCACTTCCACGAGCAAGCGGCAGTATCCCGCGCTCATTCAGTCCATGCAGGACTATCCCCTCGACTTCATCGGCATCGACTACGCGGTCGACAACGTGAGCGCGGCCGACGAGATCCTGCCGCTCGCGGCGGAACGGAACATCGGCGTGCTCGTCTACGTGCCGTTCGGGCGCACGCGGCTCTGGTCGCGCGTGGGGGACCGCGAGGTGCCGGAGTGGGCGAGCGAGTTCGACGCCCATTCGTGGGCCCAGTTCTTCATCAAGTTCGCGGCCGCGCACCCCGCCGTGACCGTGGTGACGCCGGCTACGAGCCGCGCGGAGCACATGGTGGACAACCTGGGCGGCGGGATGGGACGACTCCCGGACGAGGACCAGCAGCAGCGCATGATCGAGTACGTGAGCCAGCTCCCCGAGGCCGGCTGAGCCGCCCGCTTCAGACGGCTCGAGCTTGAACGGAGGCCCGGGAGGACGTTCCCGCGGGAACGTCGCCCCCGGGCCTTTTGCCGTCCGGGCCTCCTGCCGTCCGGGGCCTTCCGCCGTTCAGGAGACGAGTTCGACCGATTCGTCCGCCGGATCCACCGGGGCGAGTCCCAGACGCTCCAGTTCGCGGTTCACGGCGGCCAGCTCCACGCGCCATACCTCGTCGAGGCGGGTCGTGTAGCCCTCGAGTTCGGCCACCATGATCTCGAACACCTCGTACATCCCGCTCCCGGGCCGGCCGTCGCCGCGCTCGGACATCGAGAGCAGGTTCGCGAGCCGGTTGTTCACCCGGATCGGGAAGTTCAGCGGATCCTGGTTGCTGCGGTTCCGCACCTGGTAGATGTCGCCCTCCACCGCGGAAGCCGCCGTCTGCAGCGCTTCCGCCGCCTCCGCGAGCGCGGCGTCGTCCGAGGCTTCGAGCCGGTCGTCGAGTTGCGACTTCACGCGCCGGATCGCGATCACCGACGAGTTGGCCTCGTCCACGCGCGCCCGGATCCGCATCCCGAACTCGAACTGCTCCTCCATGTCCTCGTCCGTCACGTCCTCGATCCAGGGGTGGCGGGCGACCTCGATCTCCGTCGCCTGCACCTCGCCGTCCGCCGTCAGCCGCACGGTGTACGTCCCCGGAGGCACGGCGGGCGACATCGTGCGCACGCCCCACAGGATCATGCCGGGAAAGGTCGCGGCGGGCGCCGCGCGAAGGTCCCACTGCAGCATGTTGAGCCCCGCTTCGGCAGGCAGCGCGGGTCCGGCCCAACGGTCGCGGGCCGGCGCCGCCTCGCCCTCCGCGGCCGTCGAATCTCCTTCCGCGGCCGGGTCCGGGCGCGGAGCCGGCTCGTAGGTTCGCAGCACCGTGCCCGACGCGTCGAGAATCTCGAGCCGAGCCTCCTCCGGCGCCTCCCGGAACCACCACGAGAGCGTCGCGCCGTTGGCGGAACGGTACGCGGTGGCAGGATCGAACAGCGCGACCGCCTCCGCGGTCAGCCCGGGGCGCGCCTGCCTGAGCGGCGCCAGGTTGTCGAGCACCCAGAACCCGCGGCCGTGGCTCGCGATCGCCAGTTCGTTGTGCTCCACGATGACGTCCGAGACCGGCAGGTCCGGGAACCCCGGGTTCAACTCCTGCCAGTTCGCCCCGTCGTCGTACGACACGTACATGCCGTGCTGCGTCCCGGCGTACAGCATTCCCTCCCGGTTCGGGTCCTCGCGCACGGCGTGCACGTAGGCCTCATCGCGGATCCCGTCCACGATCTTCGTCCACGTCGCCCCATAGTCATCCGTCTTCCAGATGTAGGGCGAGCGGTCGTTGAGGAGCGGTTTCCGCACCGAGATGTACGCCCGGCCCGCCTCGAACGCCGAGGCGTCGATCTGGCTCACGCGCCCGAAGTCCGGCATGTCCGGCGGCGTCACGTTCGTCCACGTCCCGCCGCCGTCGCGCGTCACGTGCACGAGGCCGTCGTCCGACCCCGCCCAGATCACGTCGATGTCCACCTTGCCCGGCCCGACCGAGAAGATCGTCGCGTAGACCTCGGGCCCGTTCATGTCGCCGGTGATCGGGCCGCCGGAATGGCCCAGCGTCATCGGGTCCGCGCGCGTGAGGTCGCCGCTGATCGCCTCCCAGTCGTCGCCCCCGTTCGTCGTCTTCCAGAGCCGGTTTGAGGAGGTGTAGAGGACGCTGGGGTCGATGGGGGAGAAGATGATGGGGAACGTCCACTGCCAGCGCTCCACCATCTCGCTCGCCGGCTCGCCCGAGTAGAACCAGGGATAGGGGTTCACCTCGCGCGACGTGCCGAGGCGGCGGTTGTAGCGGTCGAGGTAGCGCCCGTTGTTCGTCCCCGAGAAGAAGATGTCGATATCCTTCGGATCCGGCGCGATGTAGCCCGGTTCCCCGCCCCCGGCGCGGTACGCGACCTCCATCGAACCCTCGGTGATGCTCGCGGGCTGGTCCCCGCCGAACCCGGGCGCCTGGCCGAAGCCGAACCGGTTCGCGTTCCAGGCCGAGGGCAGGCAGAGCGTCGAGTTGTCCTGCTGCGAGCCGCAGACGTGGAAGGGCACGTGGGCCGTCGTCACGCCGTGGTAGAACTGGGCGGTCGAGAACTCCTGGTCCGTCCAGTGCTGCCCCGTGTCGAAGCTGACCGCGCCGCCGCCGTCGTTCGCCACGACGAGGTGGGCGGGGTCCTCCGGGCTGATCCACAGGTCGTGGAAGTCGCCGTGCGTCCCGTTGTTGATGACCTCGTACGTCGCGCCGCCGTCGGTCGAGCGGAAGAAAGAGGTGTTCTGCACGTACACGACATCGGGATCGTGGTGGTCGGCGAAGACGTGCGTATAGTAGAAGGCCCGCTGCCGGATGCGGCGCTCGTCGTTGATCAGTTCCCACGTGTCCCCGCCGTCGTCGCTGCTGAACAGCCCCCCGTCGGCGTGCTCGAACAGGGCGTACACGCGCTCCGAATCGGCGCTCGAGACGGCGAGCCCGATCTTGCCCACGACGCCCGACTCCGGCATGCCGGGGTTCCGCGTGATCTCCGTCCACGTGTCGCCCCCGTCGGTGCTCTTGAACATCCCGCTTCCGGGACCGCCGGAGGACATGGTGTACTCCCTGCGGAAGGCTTCCCACAGGGCCACGTAGATCACATCCGGGTTGTTGCGGTCGATGGCGATGTCCACGGCGCCCGTGCGCTCATCGCGGAAGAGGATGCGCTCCCAGGTGTCGCCGCCATCCGTGCTCCGGAAGAGGCCCCGCTCCTCGCTCGGCACGCTGTATTTTCCGAACGACGCGACATAGACGATGTTGGGATCCGTGGGATGGATGCGGATGTTGGCGATGGCGTCGGATTCGGAGAAGCCGACGTGCTCCCACGTCTCGCCCGCGTCCCGGCTCCGGTACACGCCGTCCCCCGGCATGATGTTGCCGCGGATGCAGTTCTCGCCCATGCCGATGAAGACGAGGTCCGGATCGGTCTCGGAGACGGCCACCGCCCCGACCGACGCCGACGTGATCTTGAAGTCGGTGACCGGGAACCAGTTCTCGCCCCCGTCCTTCGTCTTCCACAGTCCCCCGCCGGTGGCGCCGAAATAGCCCTCCAGCGGGCGCCCCACGACGCCGCTCGTGGCGATCGAACGGCCGCCCCGGTCCGGCCCGAGGTTCCGCCAGCGGTAGCCCGCCAGGAACGCGGAATCGAGCGTGACCGCTCCGGGGGCGACCTCCTGCGCCTCCAGCGGGCTTGCGCGGCCGGGACCGGCGAACGGCGTGAAGAGGGAAAGTGCCAGCAGCGAAGAGAGGAGACGCGGGATGCGGTTCATGGCCTGGCTCCGGGCGTAGTCGAGGACGACGGATGATCGTCCGCCGAAGATAGACGCCGCGTTATGGGCGGGGGAAGGCGACCCGTCAGCCTCCGCGGCGACGGAAGGAGTGGTCAGTTCTCGTCGGGGATCCCCGCATCCGTATCGTCCGGAGGCTGGAACGGAAAGATCGCGACGGACTCCACTCCGAGCGCGTCTTCGCGGGTTCCGAGGAGGTAATCGGCGCCGAACTCCCAGACCTCCAGGCCGGGAACCGACTCAAGATGGCAGAGAAACTCGCCATCTCCCTCGAATACGAGCCAGCCGACCGACTCCCGCGGCTTCGGGTAGCGACCGACCCAGACGCGGCCATCCCGCCCTACGTCGACGCCGCTCGAGGCGGGGAAACGGTCGGCGACGGGACGATCCTCGCTCGCCATGAGGTCGGCGACAGGGCCTGGTTCCCTCCCCTCCCGCCGCCGCCGTTCCAGAAAATCCTCCCGCCAGGCGCTCGCGTGTGCGGCCGTTACGTCCCGGTCGCCGTCGACCCAGCGAACGATCCGCCGCAACCGAAACTCCTCGTCCAGCAGCCGCACTTCCGGCTCGCGACCGTCGGTCACGGCAATCGTCGCACCGTCGGCATCGACGGAGGGCGCGGCTTCGAAGAGGGGGTCGAGAACCAGGTTGATGGGACCGCTCGGGGGACCGTATCGGCGTCCTTCCAGGGTCATCAGGGTACCGACGAGGCCCCCATCCCGCGTGTGGACGTCAACGAAGACGTCCTGGGGCGTACGATAATCTTCCCCGCCCCCTTCCACGCGCACGTTGATCGACGAGCCGTTGGACAGCACTCCGCCGCCGCGGCTTGGATTCGCGTAGGCGGGGCTGATCTGGACTATTCGAACGAACTCGCCTGCGGCCGTGAATACGTTGAAGTACCACGGCCGCAGGTTGCCCACCCAGATCGTGTCGCCGGGGAGGGTCCACATGAGATGCGGATCCCGGAACTCGCCGGGACCCTCGCCCCGCCGCCCCATTGAGCGGACATATTCTCCTGTCGCGCTGAAAATGCGGACGCTCGACGTCGTTTCGTCGGCCACAGCCACGGACCCGTCCGAGAGTCGTACGAGACCGCGAATAGCGTAGAATTCATACCGGTCATCGCCGGAGACCTCCCCCACGGCGAAGCTCGGTTCGCCGCTGACCGTGCAGCGCCGGATGCTATGGAGGGGATCGCTCGTCACGATGGCGATGCCGGCGCTGTCGGCGACCATCGTGGCGCTGAAGCTGGCGTTCTCCTGGTCGCAAGCCGCCGCCAGCATGCCGAGCATCGTCAGCAGCAGCCGTTCAGGTCGCGGGATCATGTCGCGTACCCCAGTCGTTGAGCAGAGCGTCAAGCGAGAGCCCATGCTTCGACGAACGTCTCGCGAGGCCCGGAAGTTCCGCGAGCCTCGCGGCGCGCATCGGGTGCGGGCGGTGTACCTTACCGGATGAACGCGATGCGGGGTAGTGCGCGGAAGCTTGCGGAGACGGTCTGGGGAATGGGGAGCGGACGGACCAGGGTGGGCTACCTCGGGCCTCCCGGAACGTTCAGCGAGCAGGCGGCGCGGCGTTACGATCCGCTGGCGCGTCACGTGCCGTTCGGGGACATCGAGAGCGTCGTGCGTGCGGCGGAGAAGGAGAAGATCGACGAGGCGCTCGTCCCGCTGGAGAACAGCACGGAAGGCCCCGTCACCGTGACGACCGACCTCCTCGTCCACCGAACGGACCTACGGATCCGACGTGAAGTCGTCCTTCCGATCCACCTCTGTCTGCTGACGGAGGGCGGCGTCGATTTCGACGAAATACGGGTCGTCTATTCCCATCCGCAGGCGATCGCCCAGTGCCGGGACTATCTGGCGCGCAAACTGCCGAACGCGGAACCCGTGGCCTCGCTGAGCACGGTGAGGGCCGTGGAGGACATGCGGATCGACGGGCCCGGAGCGGCGGCCATATCGAGCTTGCGGGCGGCCGAGGTTCGCCACGCCTTCGTGCGCGAAGGTCACATCGAGGACGTGCCGGGGAACCGCACCCGGTTCGCCGTGCTGGCGCAGCGGGATCACGAACCTACGGGAAAGGACAAGACGTCGATCTGCTTCGACTTCGCGGCCGACGGTCCGGGCACTCTCTACCAGGCGCTCGGCGAGTTGGCGAACCGGCGGATCAACATGCTGAAGATCGAATCGCGCCCCGCGAAGAGCAGCCTCGGACGGTACGTCTTTCTCATCGATTTCGAGGGGCACCGTACCGACCGCTTCGTAGCGGAGGCACTGGACCGAATCAGGGAGCGCGCGTCGTCCTTCAAGATCCTGGGGTCCTATCCCAAGGCATCCGACCCGGCCCCCTAGCGTCCGGCCCCGTGGCGTTCGGACCGACTATCCCGCGATCCTCGGCGGCCTTCCAAGTCGGGTCAGGTTCGTCCCGAGGACTTCCTCCGCGGCGGCCGCCCGCGCGAGGAGCCTCAGATCCCCGCCCGAGGGTCCCATCAGATGGAGACCGACGGGCATGTCCTCTCCGTCCAGCCCGGCGGGAAGCGAGATTGCGCACATGTCGAGCATGCTGGCCGGGCAGGTGCCGGAGAGCATGGCGCGGTTGGCGTCGCGGTACGCGCCCAGGCGCGACAGGGCAGTAAGCGGCGGCGGCGCGGTCGGCAGGGTGGGCGTCGCCAACAGGTCCACGCGCTCCGCGGTCAGTCGGGCGTGGGCCCGCGCCGACAGGCGGCGGCGCGCGTCGAGGGCGGCCAGGTAGTCGACGGCCCGCACGGCGCCCGCCGCTCCCAGCCGCTTGCCGATGATCGAGTGCAGCAGCGGAATCCACTCCGGCAGTTCTCGTTCCAGGAACCCGAGGAACTCCGGCTGCACGATCCGGCCGTCGAAGTAGCGCTCCCCGGCTTCGTCGAGTTCGGGCACAGCGATGTCGAGAAGCGTCGCACCGGCGGCCTCGAGCTCGGCGAGCGCGTCCTGAACGACGGCCGCGATAGCGGGCTCCGCGTCCGTCCACAGGCGGGAATCGGGGACCCCGATCCTCAGCCCCGAAACACTGTCCGGGACCGGGTCGGCCGGCGCCTTCCCGGCTCGCGCGGGCGGGTCGATGGCACGGAAGGCGTAGCGAAGGTCCTCGACGGTGTGGGCGAGCATTCCCACCGTGTCGAGCGATGTGCTGAGGGGGACGACGCCGGTGGTCGGCCAGCGGCCGGTGGTGGGACGGAGACCCACGACCCCGGTCGCCGAGGCGGGGATTCGAATCGAACCCCCCGTGTCCGTGCCGAGCGCGATCCGGGCGGAACCTTCCCACAGACTCACGCCGGCGCCCGCCGACGAACCGCCGGGGGCCCGGTGCTCGGCCGGATCCCACGGGTTCACGGGCGTCCCCGTGTTCGGGTTGAGCCCGACCCCGCCGAAAGCGAACTCGACGGTGTGCGTCTTGCCGGTGAACACGGCGCCCAATCGACGCAGCGACGTCACGAGGAACCCTTCGGGCCAGGCGGGGAGCGCCCGCTTCGTGCCGGCGTACAGCGGGGTGCCGTCGAGGGCATAGAGGTCCTTGACGGATACGGTGACGCCCGCCAGCGGGCCCGGATCCTCGCCGCGGGCGGCAGCGGCATCGATGGCGTCCGCTTGCCGCCGCAGCGCCCTGGCGTCGAACGCGATGTACGCATCCAGATCGCTGGTCTCGTGGCGACGGGTGGCGGCGTCCGCCTCGCGCCGCGCCCCTCCGCGACCCCTTCGGACTTCCGACGCGACGCGACGAATGGAGGTGTGAGTCATTGATTTCCGTCCGAGCCGCACACGCGCCACCGGAGCGAGATGGCTACGGCCGGTACTTCATGCTGGCGCCCACCGCCCAGTATCCGAGCCGGGTGAACTCCAGCGTGGAGACGAAGGGCGTGACCCCGTCCGCGTGCACCGGCGCGTGGCTTCGAATCGTCGTCCACTGCGCGTCCACGCTGAGGTCCGGCGTCTGCACCCAGCGACCCTTCAGGCCGATGGAGACCTCGTCGGAGAGGGCGTAGTCCACGCCGGCCAGGAGCTGGAATCCCAGTCCGATTTCGGCGATGTCCGTCGTCAACTCGCTGACCGTTCCCGCCGCGGCGCGCTGCCAGTCGGGCGAGGCTCCGGGCTCGGAGCGCGATCCGCCGAAGACCTCGAGATAACCCTCCGCGATCGACTTGCGGGCAAAGCCGATATAGTAGCGGTAGGCGACCTGGGAGAGCCCCCCTCCCGCTCCGACATAGGGCGTCAGGCGGCCTCCGGTCGGAAGCGACCAGGTGAGGTTGGCGAAGAACTGCCGGCCCCGGAACTCGGAGATGTCCCCCCAGGGCGGTCGCGTGGGGCTCCATTCCGTCTCCTTGCCAGTGATCGCGGCGCCGGCCTGCGTACCGAGCATCAGCAACGTGTTCTGGATGATCTGGTGTCGCTGCAGCGCCTCCACTTCGACGCCGAGCGGCCCGAACGAGTATCCCGCGGCGACGCTGCCGCCGAGTCCGGGCTCCGGGTCGTACGAGTACAGACCGCCCAGCTCGGAGCCGGCGAGGCAGCCCGCGTCCCTGGGCGCGTCGGCCAGATTCGGGTACAGCAACCGGTCGCAGCGGG
>JAPPBA010000099.1 GCA_026705295.1 Candidatus Palauibacter australiensis | reverse complement strand
CAACCACTCGACCACAGGCCCCCGCTTCACCCTCGGCGCCCAACTCGGCCTCGGCACCTCGTCCGGGGCCGCAACCACCCCCCAAGGCACGATGACGCCATCTACCTGATTGCCATCGGCATCCTCGTTGGCGCCGGTGCCATCGTGTGGTTCCTTATCGACCACTCCCGGTGGCGGGGTTCCGTCGATACCGACAGGACGAACTTCAAGGAGTTCATGGAGGAGATCCGTAAGAAGATTGACCAGATTTTCTCCCGCCTGGATCGCTTAACCCCTGTTTCTGCAGGACAAAGCCCGGTCCGATTGACCGATCTCGGCAAAAGGATCTCACAAGAGCTGGACGCCTCTGCGTGGGCCGGTAGGCTCGCTGTACCGCTGGAAAAGCACCTCGCGGGCAAGGACGCCTATGAGATTCAGGTGTTCTGCTTCGATCATGTCGAGCAGGTCGAGTACTCGGATGAGGAGCAAAAGACGATCCGAAGGAGCGCGTACAACCATGGCATCGATACATGGGAAGTGCGCCGTGTGCTTGCCATCGAACTCCGCGACAAGCTGCTGGCGATAGCTGGCCTCGTCGCGCCTTGAACGAGTTGGACTCGGCCTCGGCTCTTCCTCCAAGGCCGAAACCGCCCCCCAAGGCACGATGATCCCGTAGCCCCGTTGCCTGCTGCGGTCAGCGGCTCGCGCCCTCTCCGGTGTCGGCGGATTCTCCCGTCCTGTGCCGCACGTAGCTCTCGAGCACGCGGTTCATTCGCGTCTGGTAGCCCCTTCCCGGAGCCTTGAAATAGGCCAGCACGGAACGTTTGACGCGCATCGTGATCTGGTCGGTGAGATCGGGTTCGACAAGCTCCGCCCGCTCCCAGAATTCCTCGTCCAGTTCCGGGATGTCGCTGAAGTCGATGCTCTCGTCCTTCACCGCCGCAATCTGCTCGGGCGTTAGGGGCTTATCGTAACGTCCGCTCATGGTAGACTCTCCTTTCCTTCCGCGACGCGGGGCGGGCGGAGATCAGACGGATACGCCCACGGCTCGGTGTGAGTGACCACGACCAACGCTCCGGGCCCCTACAAATTGTAGTTATCACAACCGGACCTCGGTGGCGAGTTCTCCGAGGAGGCGGGTCAGGAGGCGGGGGTGCTGTTCGGTGAGGACGTGGCCGCCGTCGCGTGACACGGTGAAGCCGCAGTCGAGGCGGGCGGCGAGGCGCCTCGCGGCTGCGACCGGGATTCTCGGGTCATGCGCGCCGGTCACCACGTGCGCGGCGATCGGGCGCCGGGGCATGCGGTCTTCGAGTTCCGCCGGGCGCCAGTCGGCCAGGATGCGCAGGAGGGTGCGGGCGCGCGCCGGGCTCGCCCAGGGCCGCGCGTAGGCGGCGACCAGCTCCGGAGGGGCGCGGAAGGCGGGGCCGCACGCGCGCCGGAGCACCAGGTGGCCCAGCGGCGCGTGAAGCGGCGCCAGGAGGCTCCCCACCGCCCGCCGCACCGCGGCCGACCGCAGCAGCCGCAGGATGGCCGGGCTCCGGATCTCCGGCGTGACCGGATTCGAGAGCAGGAGGCCGCCGATGTCCGGTTCCGCCTCCGCGAGGGCGAGCGCGATGGCCGCGCCCTGCGAGTGCCCGGCGACGAGTCGCGGCCGGGGGCCGTCCGGCGCGAGCGCCCGCACCACCGCGCGCAGCCGGCGCACCTCGTCGTCGAGCGTGTAGGAGAGTTCCGCCCGCGCGTCCGAGGCGCCCCGGCCCGGGAGGTCGGGAAGCCAACATTCCCACCCCGGATGTTCCTCCGCGAAGCGTTCGGCGACGGGCCGCCACGCGCGGGCGTGGGCGCTGATCCCGTGCAGGAAGAGGACCGGGCGTCCGCCGCCCAGAATCACGACGCGCACCGTGCCGTCGCCGATCGCCACATTCCGCACCACAGGCTGCTTTCGACTCACTCGCTCCCTCTGCGTCCGAGGCCAAATACCGCTTGCCGCCCATACCCCTCCGCGATACCTTCGCGGCGCGGGAAAGTGAAGAAATTCACAAGCTCGCACGAGAGGAGCGAACCCCCTTGCTCGACCCATATCTCGGCATCCTGATCCTCGCGTTGGTCGGCGTGCTGAACGCGGCCGCGATGATGGGCGTATCGCACTTCGTGGGCTCCCGCCGGCCGACCCCCGTGAAGGCGAGCCCGTACGAGTCGGGGATTCCCCCGCTCGGGACGACGCGGGAGCGGTTCTCGGTCAACTTCTACATCGTGGCGATGCTCTTCATCGTCCTCGATATCGAGACGCTCTTCCTCATTCCGTGGGCCGCGATCTTCCGGGAACTGGGGATGGTCGGGTTCGTGGAGATCACGGCGTTCCTCACGGTGCTCGGCGTCGGACTCGTATACGCGTGGAAGAAGGGGGCGCTCGAATGGGACTGAACCCGGGACCGCGCGGGGAGACGCGATGAGAACGCTCGACACGCTCCCCCCCGGCGCGCACCCTGACGAGCTCGATACCGGCATCCCGCACAACTGGATGACGACGAAGCTCGACTACGTCATCAACTGGGCGCGCCGCAACTCGCTGTGGCCGATGCCGTTCGGCACCGCCTGCTGCGCGATCGAGATGATGGCGTCGGCCGCGAGCAAGTACGACATCGGCCGCTTCGGCATGGAGCGCATGTCCTTCAGCCCCCGGCAGGCGGACCTGATGATCGTCGCCGGCCGCGTGACCTACAAGCTGGCCCCCGTCCTGCGCCGCGTGTGGGACCAGATGCCGCAGCCCAAGTGGTGCGTGTCGATGGGCGCCTGCGCGAGTTCCGGCGGCATGTTCGACAACTACACGATCGTCCAGGGGATCGACACGATCGTGCCGGTCGACGTCTACGTCCCGGGCTGCCCGCCGCGGCCGGAAGGGCTCATCTACGGACTCCTCATGATCCAGGAGAAGATCAAGGGAGAGTCGCTGGCCGATCCCCGGGCGCGGGACGAAGCCCCCGAAGCCGTCGGGCGCCCGAATCTGCCGCCGGAGACGATCGAACTCGTCGCCCAGCCCTTCGGCAACTCGACGAACCAGAACCGCATGAGCGGGCTCGGCCCGACCTCCGCGCTGGCCCGGTCTCGCGACCGGCGCGAACGCCGCCTGGAACACCGGGATTGAGCGGGGCGCTCCGCCGTTGACGACCGCGACGACCGCGCCTCCGCGCATGGTGCGGGGCTCGTCCCCCGACGGGGAGGCGGCGGGCCATCCTTCGGTCCGCGCCCTCCGCGAGCGCTTCGGAGAGGGCGTGCGGCGCGTGGAGCGCGACGCGCTCGGCTATCCCGTGGTGTGGATCGACCCCGGCATCAACGCCGAGGCGCTCCGCTTCCTCCGCGAGACGCCCGACCAGGCGTACGACCTGCTCGCGGACCTCATGGGGGCGCACGGCGGCATCGGAGCCCCGATCCAGATCTGGTACCAGCTCTGGTCCATGGCGCACGGCCGCCAGCTCCGGGTCGCGTGCGAGGTGCCGATGGATGACCTCGAGCTGGACAGCGTCACCGACCAGTGGCTCGCCGCGGACTGGCTCGAACGCGAGGCGTGGGACATGTACGGGGTGAGCTTCCGCGGCCATCCGGACCTCCGCCGCATCCTCATGCCGGAGAACTACGAGGAGGGCTTCCCCCTCCGGAAGGATTTTCCGCTTCGCGGACGCTTCAGCCGCTCCGCGCAGGTGAGCCGCGCGCTCTCCCGCGACCTCATCGACATGTACGCCGTCGAGGAGCTGGAGCTGGCGGGCTACGCCGTCACCGACGACGGGGAGGTGCGGGAGCCGTCGGAGCGCGCGGGGGAGGGCACAGAGGGGAGCGCCGGGGAGAGCGCAGCGCTCGGCGGCATCCGCGACGTGAGCCCGGACGAGCAGCCCGAGGACGCGCTCGAGGGCGCACCGATCCTCATCAACATGGGGCCGCAGCACCCCGCCACGCACGGCGTCCTGCGGCTCGTGCTGCAGCTCGATGGCGAGCGCATTGTGCGCTGCTCCCCCCACATCGGGTACCTGCACACGGGCTTCGAGAAGACGTGCGAGTTCCGCGAGTGGAACCAGTGCGTCCCCTACACGGACCGCATGGACTACCTCGCGCCGATGCTCTACAACATCGGCTACGCCGGGGCGGTCGAAGCGCTCCTCGACGTCGAGATCACGGAGCGCTGCCGCGTCGTCCGCGTCATCCTCGGCGAGTTGAACCGCATCCTCGGCCACCTCCTGTGGCTGGGGACGACGGCGATCGACATCGGCGCCTTCTCCGTCTTCCTCTACACCTTCCAGGAGCGCGAGCGGATCTACAACCTGCACGAGGCGTACACGGGGGGCCGGATCACGACCTCCGTGACGCGGGTGGGCGGGATGATGGCGGACCTGCCCGTGGGCTGGACGGCGGCGACGCGCGACTTCACGGCGACCTTCCCGGAGACGCTGGACGAGGTCGAGCGGCTCCTGTCGCGCAACGCGATCTGGCAGGGCCGCACGATGGACATCGGGGTGCTCTCCGCGGACAAGGCGGTGAGCTACGGCGTCACCGGCCCCACGCTCCGCGCGAGCGGCGTGGCCTACGACGTGCGGAAGGCGCGCCCCTATCTCGGCTACGAGGAGTACGACTTCGACGTGCCCGTGGGGACGGAGGGCGACGTCTACGACCGCTACCTCGTGCGGGTGGAGGAGATGCGGCAGAGCGTCCGCATCATCGAGCAGGCGCTGGACCGGCTTCCCGGAGGCCCGATCAACATCGACGACTACCGGATCGTCCTGCCCCCGAAGGGCGAGGCGATGGGGTCGATCGACACCATGATCTCGCACTTCAAGCTCGTGATGGAGGGCGTCCGCGTGCCGGCCGGCGAGACGTGGTACTCCATCGAAAGCTCGAAGGGCGAACTGGGGTTCGGGATCATCTCCGACGGCGGCACGAAGCCCGTCCGCTGCCGTTTCCGGGGGCCCTCGTTCATCAATATCGCGTCGCTCCCCGAACTCGTGCGGGGCGAACTCGTCGCGGACGTCGTTGCGATCAACGCCTCGCTCGACGTCGTGCTCGGGGAGATCGACCGGTGAGCCGGCGCATCCACCCCGCGGTCGTCGGCGCGCAGCCCTTCCAGTTGACGGCGCGGGAGACCTTCGACGGTCCGATCTTCGAGACGGAGGAGGGGAAACACCGGCTGGAGGCGGCCCTCTCCCGCTATCCGACGAAGCAGGCGGCGCTCCTCCCCATGCTCGGCTTCGTGCAGTCGGTGAAGGGGTGGATCGAGCCCGCGGACATGGTCGAGGTCGCCGAGGCGCTGGAGCTGACGCCGGCCTACGTGCACTCGATCGCGACCTTCTACACGATGTACAACAAGCACCCGGTCGGGCGTCACTTCGTCCAGGTGTGCACGAACATCTCCTGCCACCTGAACCGGGCCGAAGAGGTGCTGCGCGGCTTCCTCGCGGAGACGGGGACGCGGGAGGGGGAGGTCTCGGAGGATGGCGAGTTCACCGTGATCGAGGCGGAGTGTCTCGGCGCGTGCGGCTTCGCCACCGTCGTCCAGGTCAACGACCGCTACCTCGAGGACGTCACGCCGGAGCGCGTGCCCGAGATCGTGGCGAAGCTGCGCGGCGCGCGAAATGGCGCCGCGGCCGGCGGACCGGAAGCGGGAGGCGGCGCATGAGCTTCCCGCATCGGAGCGATCTCGAGGTCACGACGCGCCTCTCGCGGCACCAGGGCGAGGCCGAGGCGCGCACGCTCGACGGCTACCGAGCCCGGGGCGGCTACGAGGCGCTCCGGCGGTCGCTCGACATGCCGCCCGCCGAGATCACCGAGGTCGTGAAGGCCTCCGGCCTCCGCGGGCGCGGCGGCGCGGGCTTCCCGACGGGCCTCAAGTGGAGCTTCATGCCGAAGGACGACGGCAAGCCGCACTACCTGTGCTGCAACGCGGACGAGTCCGAACCCGGCGCCTTCAAGGACCGCGAGGTCATCCGCTGGACCCCCCACCTCCTCATCGAGGGCTGCCTGATCGCGTCGCGCGCCATCGGGGCGGAGCACGCCTACATCTACGTGCGGGGCGAGTTCTTCGAGGAGACGGAGGTGCTGAACGCCGCGGTCGTCGAGGCGTACGAGCACGGGCTCGCGGGGGAGGGGATCCTAGGCTCGTCCTGGTCGTGCGACGTGACGATCCACGCCGGGGCCGGGGCGTACATCGCCGGCGAGGAGACCGGCCTCATGAACTCGCTCATGGGGAACCGCGCGGAGCCTTGGGCGAAGCCGCCCTTCCCGGCGCAGGCCGGGGCGTTCGGGATGCCGACGACGGTGAACAACGTCGAGACGCTCGCGGCGGTCCCCATGATCCTGGAGAACGGGGCGGATTGGTACCGGCAGTGGGGGACCGAGCAGTCGCCGGGCACCAAGCTGTGGAGTTGCTCGGGCCACCTCGTGCGGCCCGGCAACTACGAGTTCGCGCTGGGTCTGCCGCTGAGCGACATCATCTTCGACGCCTGCGGCGGCACGCCCTCGGGCAAGCCGGTGAAGGCCGTGATCCCGGGCGGGTCGTCCACCGCGTTCCTGAGCGGAGACGAACTCGACTGCGCGACGACGTACGAGGGGCTGGCGGAGGCGGGAAGCGCGCTCGGCACCGCCTCGCCGATCGTGATGGACGAGGACACGGACATCGTCGCGGCCATGCGGCGGATCGCCCAGTTCTACGCGCACGAGTCGTGCGGCCAGTGCGTGCAGTGCCGCGAGGGCACGTCGTGGGTCGTGCGCATCCTGCAGCGCATAGAGGCGGGGGACGGGCGCCCGAGCGACATCGACACGCTGTACGAGCTGTGCGAGCAGATGACGGGCCGCACGATCTGCGTGCTGGCGGACAGCGTCGTGTTCCCGCTCGAGTCCTCGCTCGACAAGTTCCGCGCCGACTACGAGGCGCTGATGAAGCCTTCTCTGGTCGCGGCGGGGTGAGGCATGGCTGAGAACGGCGCGAAGGCGACGGTCACGCTCACGATCGACGGGGTCGAGGTCACGGTCCCGAGCGGCACGCGCGTCATCGAGGCGGCGGAGCACGTGGGCGTCGTCGTGCCGCGCTACTGCTACCATCCGGGCATCCCCACCCGGCCGGCGCAGTGCCGCATGTGCCTCGTGGAGGTCGAGGGCCGTCCCAAGCTCGAGCCCTCGTGTACGCTGCAGGCGGCCGACGACATGGTGGTGAACACGGCGAGCGACACGGCGCGCACGGCCCGCCAGTCGGTCATCGAGTTCCTGCTCGTCAACCACCCGCTCGACTGCCCGATCTGCGACGCGGCGGGGCAGTGCATGCTCCAGGACTACGCCTACGTCACGAACCAGCTCGAGAGCCGGGTCGACGAGCCCAAGCGGATCATGGGGCGCGACCGCATCTCCGACGACATCCTCTACTTCGCGGACCGCTGCGTCATCTGCACGCGCTGCGTGCGCTTCATGCGCGACGTCGCCGAGGACGATTCGCTCATCGTCGCCCAGCGCGGGGACAAGGCCTTCATCGACACCTTCCCGGGGCGCGAACTCGACAACCCCTTCCAGGGGAACATCGTCGATGTGTGCCCCGTCGGCGCCCTCGTACACGAGGATTTCGTGTTCAAGGCGCGGGCCTGGGACATGGACGCGACCGCGAGCGTGTGCCCGGGCTGCCCGACCGGCTGCAACGTCACGATCGACACGAAGGAGAACCAGATCGTGCGCGTGAAGCCGCGCCACAACGCGGCGGTCAACTCCTGGTGGATGTGCGACTACGGCCGCAGGCACCTCGTGATGACGAACCGCGGCGTGCGGGCCGAGGTGCCGCTCATCCGCGACGGCGACGCCGGACTTCGGCCCGTGGATTGGGCGACGGCGCTCGACTGGGTGGCGGAGAAGATCGACGCGCTCGGCTCGCCCGGCGGCAGCGCGGTCGTGTCCCCGGACGCCTCGAACGAGAACCTGTTCTACGTGCAGCGGCTCCTCGAACGGCTCGGGGTTGCGGACGCCGCATTCCGGGTCGCGCAGGGCGAGACCGCCGCGCTCCCCACGGTGCCGACGCTCAAGCTGCGGGCGGACCGCGCCGCGAACGTCGCGGGCGCCGGGATCTTCGGCGGCCGCCGCGTGGATGCGCTCCCCAACGGCTCGGCAGGCGGGAGCTCGACGGGCGGGAGCTCGGCGGGGGGCGGCCCGGCGGGCGGGGCGCTCGTCGTGCTCGATGACGACCTCGAGGGCGCCGGCGAGGACTTCGGCGCCTCGGCCGATTTCTTCCTCTACCTGGGCACGCGGCTGCCGGGCGCGGCGCGCAACGCGGACGCGGTGCTCCCGATCGCGACCTTCGCGGAGATGGACGGCACGTTCACGAACTTCGAGGGCCGCGTGCAGCGCTTCCACCAGGCGCTGAGGCCGCCGGGGCTGGCCCGCCCGGGCTGGATGGTGCTGAGTCGCGTGCTCGCCCGCCTGGGAGACGGCGAGGCCGTCAACGGGGTGCGCGGCGCGTTCGAGCGGATGGCGGCGGAGGCTCCGGCCTTCGCGGGCCTGACGTGGGACGGGATCGGGCTCAAGGGCGCCCCGGCCGCCGGCGCGGCCGCTGAAGCCGCCGGCGCCGCGGAGGCCGACGCGTGAACCCGGTCACGGGCGCCGCCTTCGCACTCGCCACCGTGGGGAAGGCGCTGCTCTTCTTCACGGTGCTGATGCTCGCGGTCATGCTCGCCACGATCTTCGAGCGCAAGGTGTGCGGCTTCATGCAGGACCGGAGCGGCCCGAACCGCGTCGGCCCGTGGGGACTCCTGCAGGTCATCGCCGACGGGCTCAAGAACCTCCTCAAGGAAGAGACGATGCCGGAGCAGGCGATCCGGCCCTTCTTCCTCCTCGCGCCCGTCCTCGCGATCCTGCCGGCCACGATCCTGTTCGCCGTCATCCCCTTCGCCTCCCCGCTGCCCACGCAGTGGGGACTCGTGGAGATGATCGTGGCGGACGTGCCGATCGGCTTCCTCTACGTGCTCGCGATCGGCTCGATCGGCGTGTACGGCGTCGCGATGGGCGGCTGGGCCTCCGGGTCGAAGTACTCGCTGCTCGGCGGCCTGCGCGGCTCCGCCCAGATGGTGAGCTACGAGGTGGCGCTCGCGCTCAGCCTCGTCCCGCTCATCCTGCTGACCGGCGACGTGCGCGCCCCGGAGATCGTCTCCATGCAGCAGACGTTCACGGCGGGGCCGGCGACGTACGCGACGTGGTTCGTGTTTCCGCTCCTCGTCGGTCTCTTCTTCTTCTTCGTGTCGGGACTCGCGGAGACGAACCGCCTCCCGTTCGACATGCCCGAAGCGGAGGCCGAACTCATCACCGGATACCACACGGAGTACTCGGCGATGAAGTTCTCGATGTTCATGATCGGCGAGTTCGCGCACGTGATCACGGTCGCCGCGCTCGTCACGGTCTTCTTCCTCGGCGGGTGGGACATCCCGTTCTGGCAGGGGGACAACATCCGCGTGCTCTCCGACGGGACCGTGATCGGGGAGCCGACGTGGTGGAAGACGCTGCTCACGCTTGGCGCCTTCGGCGTGAAGACGTCGCTGCTCGTACTCGTCTTCGTCTGGATTCGGTGGACGCTGCCTCGCTTCCGCTACGACCAGCTCATGGACCTGGGCTGGAAGTTCATGCTGGAAGCGGTGACGGTCTACATCCTCGTCATCGCCTTCGTCATCCTCGGCATCGAGGCGGTCGGGATCCCGGCCGGCGGCTGGTACGCGTTCGTTCTTTTCCTCGTGAACCTTGCGCTCGCGGGGGCCCTCTTCTTCGCCATGGACCGGGGAACGCTGATCCGCGGCGGAGCGAAGGGGTCGAAGTCGGCCGGCGGCGATGCCGCGGGCCAGGGAGGGTAGGATGCCTGGAGACGTGAAGGTCGTGGAGCGGCCGCGCGCCGAGAGTTCGTACGTGCGGGCGGCGGCGAAGGGGATGTCGATCACCATGCGGCACCTCCTGAGCCCGAACAAGAAGACGCAGCAGTACCCGGACGAGAAGTGGGAACTCGCGCCTCGCACGCGCGGGACGCACCGCATGGCGGTGCACGAGGACGGACGGGCGAAGTGCGTGGCCTGCGGCCTGTGCCCGACCGTGTGCCCGGTGAACTGCATCAAGCTGGTGCCGGCGGAGGACGAGAGCGGCGAACGCTACGCGGCGATCTACGAGATCGACGAGTTCCGCTGCATCTTCTGCGGCTACTGCCAGGAGGTGTGCCCGGTGGAGGCGATCCACCTCGGCGTGCACTACGAGAACGCGGAGTACTCGCGCGAGCGCTGGGTGTACGACCTCGAGCGGCTCGTCGAGCAGGAGCACCCCGTGACGGCGCTGTGGGATCCGCAGGACCCGGCGTCGCAGTGATCCAGGACTTCCTCTTCCAGGCCTTCGCGGCGGGCGCGATTCTGGGCGCGGTGATCATGGTCACGCGCCGGAATCCGGTCTCCGCCGTGATCTTCCTGGTCGGCGTGTTCTTCGCCACGTCGGGCATGTTCCTCATGCTGGACGCGCACTACATCGCGGCGATCAACGTGATCCTGTACGGCGGGGCCATCATGGTCCTGTTCCTCTTCGTCCTCATGCTCCTGAACCTGGGGCACGCGGACTGGCGCGACCTGCGGGGGCCGGTGGGCGGGCTCATCGGCGGCTCGATCTCCATCGCCTTCCTCGGCGTGCTCACGCGCCTCTTCGTGGGCGGCACGGACGCCCGGCCGGTCGTGGAGGTCGCGGGCAGCGCGCTGCGCGACGCCGCGGCGGAGCAGGGGGTCGTCGGCGTCGTGGCCCGGCCGCTCTTCACGGAGTACACGATCGTGCTCGAGGTCACCGGCGTCCTCCTGCTCGTGTCCATGGTGGGGACGATCCTCTTGGCGCGCAGGGAGCGGGGCGTGAGCGAGAGGGAGCGGACATGAACGAGGCGGGCATGACGGCTGCCCTCGGCCTGAACGGGCTCATCGCCCTCTTCGTGAGCGCGATCCTGTTCTCGATCGGCGTGATCGGGGTCCTGCTGCGGCGCAACGCGATCATCGTCTTCATGTGCATCGAGCTGATGCTGACCGCCGCGAACCTGTCGCTCGTCGCCTTCTCGCGCATGCACGGGATCGAGGGGCAGATCTTCGTCTTCTTCGTCATGGCCGTGGCCGCGGCGGAGGCCGCCGTGGGGCTCGCGATCATCATCGCGATCTTCCGGCACTATGAAGTCGTGGACCTCGACCGCTTCCGGCTCCTGAAGTGGTGAGCCTCGGCGCGCTGGCGGGCCCCGGACCGCTTTCGGCCGGCGCCGCCGCCCTCGCGGGGCAGGAGGGCGCGGCGGCCGGGTTCCAGCCGGTGCTTCCATGGCTCATCCTCGCCCTCCCGCTGCTCGGGGCGGCGGCGAACGGGGTCGGGGCCTTCCTGTGGCGCGACGACAAGCGGATCCCGACGATCGTCGGCCCCGCGGCGCTGCTCGGGAGCTTCGCCGTCGTCCTCGTGAACTTCATCGCGATGAGCGGCGCGGATCTGCACGGCGCCGAAGTCGTCGGCCTGTGGAACTGGATCGTGTCCGGGGACCTCCGCATCGGGGTCGACCTCCAGTTCGACCAGCTCTCGATGCTGATGTGCATGATCGTGACGGGGGTCGGGAGCCTGATCCACATCTATTCCGTCGGCTACATGCGCGACGATCCCGGCTATTCCCGCTACTTCTCGTATCTCAACCTGTTCGTCTTCTTCATGCTCGTCCTCGTCCTCGGGGCCAGCTTCCCGCTCATGTTCGTGGGCTGGGAGGGCGTGGGGCTGTGCTCATACCTGCTCATCGGCTTCTGGTACGAGAACCGGGACTACGCGAACGCGGGCAAGAAGGCGTTCATCATGAACCGGATCGGCGACGCGGGCTTCCTCGTCGCCATGTTCCTGGTCTTCATGGCCTTCGGGACGCTGGACTTCATTCCCGTCCTCGAGGCGGCGGATGGGACGCTGGCGTACGGCGGCGCGCTCGTCACCGGCATCACGCTCCTCCTCTTCCTCGGCTGTACGGGGAAGTCGGCCCAGATTCCGCTCCACACCTGGCTTCCCGACGCCATGGCGGGTCCGACGCCGGTCTCGGCGCTCATTCACGCGGCGACGATGGTGACGGCGGGGGTCTATCTCATCGCGCGCACCAGCGTCCTGTTCGCGCTCTCGCCCGTGGCCCAGGGCGTGGTGGCGGCGGTGGGGGCGGGGACGGCGCTGTTCGCGGCCTCGATCGCGATCCGGCAGTACGACATCAAGAAGGTGCTCGCCTACTCCACGATCTCGCAGCTCGGCTACATGTTCCTCGCCGTCGGAGTGGGGGCGTTCACGGCCGGGGTCTTCCACCTGATGACGCACGCCTTCTTCAAGGCGCTCCTCTTCCTGGGTGCGGGGGCCGTGATCCACGCCGTGCACCACGCGTGGGCGCACGGAGACGGGCACGGCGACGGCGAGCATGGCGACGGGCACGGAGACGCGCACGGCGACGGGCACGGAGACGCGCACGGCGACCCGAACGACATGCGGAACCACGGCGGGCTCCGGAAGTTCATGCCCCGCACGTTCGTCTTCATGTGGGTCGCGACGCTCGCGATCGCGGGGGTGCCGCCGCTGGCCGGGTTCTTCTCGAAGGACGAGATCATCTGGTATTCGGGGGCGTACGGATACCCGATCCTGTGGGGCGTGGCGCTGGCCACCGCGCTGCTCACGGCGGTGTACATGGCCCGGCTCATGGTGATGACCTTCCACGGGGGGAACCGGACCTTCGGCCACGAGGGGTCGGCGGAAGCGGGACGGAAGCTGCACGAGGTGCCCGCCGTCATGTGGGCGCCGCTGGCGGTGCTCGCGGTCCTCTCGGTAGTGGGTGGATGGGCGAACATCCCCGAGGCGCTGCCGCTGCTCCCGACCGTCGAGTGGCTGCACCACTGGCTGGAGCCGGTGTTCGCGCCGGCGATCGCCGTCAAGGAGGCGCACGGCTTCGCGCCCGAGTACCGGTCGCCCGTCGGGGGCGGCGAGGCGCTGTGGGCGGTGATCTCCGCCGCCATCGCGATCGCGGCCGTCGTGGGGACCGTCCGCGTCCTGTCGCCGAAGCCGGTGCCGACGGAGGCGGAGGCGGCGGCGCCGACCGGCTTCGCCCGCGTGCTGCACGACAAGTGGTACGTGGATGAACTGTACGACCGCGCGATCGTCCGCCCCTCGCTCGCCCTGTGGCGCGCCTGCTGGCGGATCGTGGACGCGGGGATTATCGACGGCGCGGTGAACGGCGCGGGGCGCGCCGCCCGCCTCCTCGGCTGGGCCGGGGGACAGCTCCAGACGGGCCGGGTGACGACCTACCTCGTCGCCTTCATGCTCGGGGCCCTGCTCGTCCTCGGGGTGCTCTCGTGACGGCCTTCTACGACGGGCACTGGATCCTGACCGCGCTCGTGGTGCTCCCCCTCGTGGGCGGCGCCGCCTGCCTCGTGGCGCCGGAGGCGCGCGCGAAGACCATCGCCCTCGCGACGACGCTTGTCCTGTTCGCGCTCTCGCTGCCGCTCTTCTGGACCTTCGACACGGCGGAGCCGGGGTTCCAGAATCTCGTCTCCATCCCGTGGATCGAGGCGTGGGGAATCTCCTACGCGGTGGGCCTGGACGGGATCTCCATCCTCATGATCCTGCTCACGACCTTCACGATGCCGCTGGCCGTGGCGGGCTCCTTCTCCTACATCCGGCGCCGCGAGCGCGCCTTCTACGCGATGCTCCTCTTCCTCACGACGGGGATGATCGGCGTCTTCGTCGCCCTCGATCTCTTCCTGTTCTACGTGTTCTGGGAGATCATGCTGATCCCGATGTACTTCCTCATCGGGGTCTGGGGCGGGGAGCGCCGGATCTATTCCGCCGTGAAGTTCTTCCTCTACACGGCGGTGGGCTCGCTCCTGATGCTGGTCGCGATCGTGACCCTCGCCTGGCTCTTCCAGGACGGCTCCGGGGCGTGGAGCTTCGCCTACGAGGACCTCGTGTCGCTTGAACTCGCGCGGCGCGCGCAACTGTGGCTCTTCGCGGGGTTCGCGCTCGCGTTCGCGATCAAGGTGCCGCTCTTCCCGTTCCACACCTGGCTGCCCGACGCGCACGTGGAGGCGCCGACGGCGGGTTCGGTGATCCTGGCCGGGGTGCTGCTCAAGATGGGCGTGTACGGGTTCCTCCGGTTCGGGCTCCCCTTCTTCCCGGCCGCGGCGACGGATCCGATGGTGGTGAACGCGATGCTCGTGCTGGGGCTGATCGGGATCCTCTACGCGGCCTGGGTGGCGGCGGTGCAGCCGGACGCGAAGAAGCTCATCGCCTATACGTCGGTCGCCCACCTCGGCTTCGTCGTGCTCGGCGTGTTCGGGCTCACGACGCAGGGGATCGAGGGCGGCATCCTGCAGATGGTGAACCACGGGATTTCGACGGGGGCGCTCTTCCTCCTCATCGGGATGCTGTACGAGCGGCGGCACTCGCGGCAGATCGCGGACTTCGGCGGCATCGCGAAGGTGATGCCGGTGTTCGCCTTCGCGCTCGTCGTCGTCGCGCTGTCCTCCGTCGGGCTGCCGGGGACGAACGGCTTCGTCGGCGAGTTCCTGATCCTCGTGGGGACGTTCCGGACGCACCCGTGGATCGCCGCCATCGCCACGACGGGCGTGATCTTTGCGGCCTGCTACATGCTGCCCATGGTGCAGCGCGTCCTCTTCAACCGCCTCGACCGCGAGGAGAACCGGGCGCTCACCGACGTGAACCGCCGGGAGCGGCTGATCCTCGCGCCGCTCCTCGCGCTGATCCTGCTCATCGGCGTGTGGCCGGGGCCCTTCCTGAACCGGACGCGGGTCTCGGTGGAGGCGCTGATCGAGCACGTGGAGACGCGGTCGGCGAGCACGGCCGCGGCGGAGGCCGTGTCCATCGAGGCCGGGAGGGCCGCCGAAGCCGACGGATCCGCCCAGGGCGGGGGAGGGGAGTGACGTGAATCACTGGGTCGCGCTCCTGCCCGAGGTCGTCCTGTCGCTGGCGGCGATGTTCATCCTCATGCGCGACGCCTTCGTGCGCACGGACGCGCGTGGCGCGGGCGCTGCGGGCGCGGAGGGGGCCGCGGGAGGCGGGGCCGGCGGCGGTGGGCGGATGTCCGTCGACTGCCTCGTCACGCTGTACTCGATTGCGGGCGCGTTCATCGCGAGCCTGTGGCTCCTGGACGCCTCCGCTCCGGCGGATGCGATGATCGCGCTCGACGGCTTCCGCGTGGCGGCGGACACGATCCTGTGCGGCGGAGCCCTGCTCGTGGTGTCGCTCTCGCGCGACTACCTGAGCCGGGAGGGGCTGCGCTCGCCGGAGTTCCACGCGCTGATCCTCCTCGCCCTCGTCGGGATGATGGTGCTCGTCGCGGCGCGCGACCTCATCCTCCTCTTCGTCGGCCTCGAGTTGATGTCGATCTCCGTGTACATCCTCACGGGGTTCGTGCGGAAGAACCCGCGCTCCTCCGAGGCGAGCCTCAAGTACTTCATCGTGGGCGCCTTCGCGAGCGCCTTCGTCGTGTACGGGATGGCGCTCCTCTACGGGGCCACGGGGACGACGCGCCTCGCCACCGCCGCCGAGCGGATCGCGGCCGCGCCGGCCGGGGGGGACCTCCTCCTCGTCGCCGGCATCGGCCTCCTGCTCATCGGCTTCGCGTTCAAGATCGCCGCCGTCCCCTTCCACATGTGGGCCCCGGACGCCTACGACGGCGCGCCTACGCCGGTCACCTCGTTCATGGCGACGGGGGTCAAGGCGGCCGCCTTCATCGCGCTCCTGCGCGTGCTGACCGTGGACCTGGGGGGCGCGGCGGAGGTGTGGAAGGGCGCCGTGTGGTGGCTGGCGATCCTGACCATGATCGTGCCCAACTTGATCGCGCTCTCGCAGCAAGACGTGAAGCGGATGCTGGCCTACTCCTCGGTGGCGCACGCCGGATACCTCCTCGTGGGCGTGGTCGCGGCCTCCGAACTGGGCCGCTCCGCCTCGATCTTCTACCTCGCGGCGTACACCGTGGTGACCGCGGGGAGCTTCGCCATCGTCTTCCACGTGGCGGGGCGGGGCGACCGGAACCAGCGCGTGCGCGACTACCGGGGGTTGGGCTGGCGGCGTCCGGTGCTCGGAGCCGCGCTCCTCGTCTTCCTCCTCTCGCTGGCGGGCTTCCCGCCCACGGCGGGCTTCGTCGGCAAGCTGTACCTGCTGCGCGCCGCGGTGGACGCGGGGGAGATCTCGCTTGCGGTCACGCTCGTCCTCACCAGCCTCGTCGCCTACTACTACTACCTCCGCGTGGTGTGGAAGATGTACTTCGAGGCGGCGCCCGAGGACGCCCACACGCCGCCGCCGCCCAGGCCGGGGTTCAACCTCGTGATCGGGACGTGCGTGGCGCTGATCCTGCTCGGCGGCCTCTTCCCCGGCCGCATCATCGACCGGGCGCGCGAGGCGCTCGCGGATTCGCCCGCGCCGGGCATGGTCGTCCAGGCCGAGGACCCGCCGGCCCCCTGATGCCGATCCATTCCGGAATTTTCCGCGAATACGACATTCGCGGGATCGTCGGGGACGACCTGACGGAGACGGCGGCCGAACTCGTGGGGCGCGCCTTCGGGACCGAACTCGCGGACCGTCCGGCGCCGCGCGTCGTCGTCGGGCAGGACAACCGGCCCTCGTCTCCGGCGCTCTCGGCCGCGCTGTGCCGCGGGCTGTGCGCGGCCGGCGTCGATGTGACGACGGTCGGCACCGTCCCCACGCCGGCCCTCTACTTCGCGGCCATCGAGTTCGGGACGGACGGGGCGATTCAGATCACCGGATCCCACAATCCGCCCGAATACAACGGGATCAAGATGGTGCGGGACGGCGCGGCGCTGTACGGCCCGGCGATCCGCGCCCTGCGGGACCGGATCGAGGCGGAGGCCTTCGCGTCGGGCCGCGGGGAGGTGCGGGAGGCGGAGATCCTGGACCGCTACGTGGAGGAGATCGCCGCGCGGGGACGCGTCGAGGGCGACGTGCGCATGGTGCTCGACTGCGGGAACGGGGTGGGGAGCGTCGTCGCGGTGCGCGCCCTGACCGCCGCGGGCATCGACGTGGACGGCCTCTACTGCGAGTCGGACGGGACTTTCCCGAACCATCACCCGGACCCGACGGTGGACGAGTACATACAGGACCTCATGGCACGCGTGCCCGGGACCGGCGCGGACCTGGGCGTGGGGCTCGACGGCGACGCGGACCGGATCGGAGCGGTGACCGAGGAGGGGAAGATCATCCGGGGCGACCACCTGCTCCTTCTCTTCGCGCGGGAGGTGCTGGCGGAGCGGCCGGGGGCCGAGGTCGTGTTCGACGTGAAGTGCTCGCAGGCGCTGCCCCGGGTGATCCGGGACCACGGCGGCGTTCCCGTGATGTGGAAGACGGGGCACTCGCTCATCAAGGAGCGCATGCGGGCCGGGGGATCTCCGATCGCGGGTGAGATGAGCGGGCATATCTGCTTTGCGGACAGGTTCTTCGGCACCGACGACGCGATCTACGCGGCCGCCCGCCTCGCGGGTCTCGTGTCGCGCTCGGGACGCCGGCTATCGGAGTTGGCGGCGGAGATTCCGAGCTATCCGGCGACGCCTGAACTGCGCCTCGACTGCCCGGAAGAGCGGAAGTTCGGCCTCGTAGCGGAGGCGGTGCGCTTTTTCCGCGAGCGGTACGAGGTCATCGACATCGACGGCGTGCGCGTGCTGTTCGACGGCGGGTGGCTGCTGATCCGGGCGAGCAACACGCAGCCGGCCGTCGTGGCGCGCGTGGAGGCGGACACGGAGGAGCGCCTGGGGGAGATCGCGGAGGTGGCGCGGACGTTCCTGGCCGGTCAGGGGGTCGACCTGCCAGCGATTTGAAGCGAGATTCGAGGCTTCCCGCACGGCGGCAGCGGCGGCTGTCCCACAGGCTGCCGGACTCATGCGGGGCCAGAACGGGAGTATGACGACGATCCGATGAACATTCACGAATACCAGGCGCGGGCGATCTTCGCGCGGCACGGCATCCCGGTGCCGGAGGCCGAGGTCGCCGCGACGGCGGAGGAAGCCCGGGCGGCGGCCGAACGCTTCGGCGGCGCGGTCGTCGTCAAGGCCCAGGTGCATGCCGGGGGGCGCGGCAAGGCGGGCGGCGTCAAGCTCGCCGCGACGCCGGCGGAGGCGCGCGAGAGCGCCGAAGCCATCCTCGGGATGGAGATCAAGGGGATCGAGGTGCGGCGGGTGCTCGTCGCGCCGGCGGAGGACATCGCATCGGAGGCCTACGTCGGGATCGTGCTCGACCGGGCGCGCCAGGCGGACACGATCATGGTCTCGTCGGAGGGTGGTGTCGACATCGAGGAGGTGGCCGCGACGATGCCCGAGGCGATCCGAAAGGTCGCCGTGGACCCGCGCTACGGGCTCCTCGCCCACCAGGCATCGCTCCTCGGCCACCACCTGTACGACGACCCGGGCCAGGCACGGCAGGCCTCGTCCATCATCGCGAAGCTGTACGAGGCGTACCGGGCGAGCGGCGCGACGCTGGCGGAAATCAACCCGATGATCGTGAACCCCGCCGGGGAGGTGAAGGCGATCGACGCGAAGATGAACATCGACGACAACGCCCTCTTCCGGCTGCCCGACATCGCCGCGCTTCGCGACACGCAGGCGGAGAATCCGGCCGAGGTGCGGGCGCGCGATGCCGAACTCTCCTACATCCAGCTCGACGGCAACGTCGGGTGCTGCGTGAACGGGGCCGGCCTCGCGATGGCCACGATGGACCTGGTCAAGTACTACGGCGGCGAGCCCGCGAACTTCCTCGACATCGGGGGCTCCTCGAATCCGGACAAGGTCGTGGCGGCGCTCGAACTCATCACCGAGGACCCGAAGGTGGACTCGATTCTGTTCAACATCTTCGGTGGGATCACGCGCTGCGATGACGTCGCGAAGGGGATCGTGGAGGCGACGGGCCGCATGGAACTCGGGGTTCCGATCACGATCCGCCTCACGGGAACGAACGAGGAGGAGGGGGTCGCGATCCTCGAATCGCAGGGGTTCGAGGCGATGGTGGACATGGACCGGGCGGTGGAGACCGCTGTTCGCCGCGCGGGCGGCGGCACGAACGGCGCCACGGACGGCGGCACGGACGGCGCCGCCGACGGCGGCCGCTGATGGGGATCTTCATCGGAGACGATACGAGGCTCGTCGTACAGGGGATCACCGGGCGGGACGGCTCGTTCCACACCCGGCAGATGCTGGATTACGGCACGCGCGTCGTGGCCGGCGTGACCCCGGGGAAGGGCGGCCAAACGTTCGACGACACCGTGCCCGTGTTTGACACCGTGGAGGAGGCGGTGGCCGGGGCGGAGGCGAACACGAGCGTCATCTACGTGCCGGCGCGCTTCGCGGCGGACGCGGTGTTCGAGGCGGCGGACGCGGGGATCGCGCTCATCGTGTGCATCACCGAGGGCGTGCCGGTGGGGGACATGCTGCGCGTGCTGCCGTACGTGCGGGAGAAGGGCGCGCGTCTCATCGGCCCCAACTGCCCGGGGCTCATCGTCCCCGGCCGCTGCAAGGTCGGGATTCTCCCCGGCCAGATCGTGCGCGAGGGGCCGGTCGGGATCGTGAGCCGTTCCGGCACCCTCACCTACGAGGTCATCTTTCAGCTCACGCGGGCCGGGATCGGACAGTCCGCCTGCGTGGGGATCGGGGGCGACCCGCTCATCGGCACGGACTTCGTCGATTGCCTGGCGGCGTTCGAGGCGGATCCGGAGACGGAAGCCGTCGCGGTGATCGGGGAGATCGGCGGGACGGACGAGCAGGTGGCGGCGGAGTACGTGTCGCGGGAGATGAGCAAGCCCGTCGTCGGGTTCATCGCGGGCCAGACGGCGCCTCCCGGCCGGCGCATGGGGCACGCGGGTGCGATCATCTCCGGCTCGGAGGGGACGGCGGAGGAGAAGATCCGCGCCTTCGAGAGCCACGGGATCGGCGTCGCCCGCCGGCCCGCCGACCTGGTGGGTCTCATACGCGACCGCTAGCTGTAGATGCTAAGGACGTTGGTGACCCTTGGCTCGACGAGTGGAGAACTCGCGTCTGCACGGGCGAGTGGCGAGTGGCGAGTGGCGAGGGGCGATGATGGCCGGTGGCATGATCCGACGAACCCTCTAAAGCGGGGTGCAGATT
>JAPPBA010000098.1 GCA_026705295.1 Candidatus Palauibacter australiensis | reverse complement strand
CCCATCGTTGAACCGGATGACGGGGGAGTCGGGGGCCTCGAGGAGCGCTTCCAGGTACTTCTCGTGCGCTTCGGCGAAACGTCCCTCCTCGTAAAGGCGGTTCCCCTCGCGCGTCTCCGCGCGCCCCGCCTGCGCCCGGATCTCGCCCGGAGCCGCGGCCGCAGCCGCAAGCGTCGCGATGGCCACGGGCAGCCACAACCGCACGCTCCCGCCAGGCGTCGTACTCACGAGAACCTCCCTCTCCAGACCCTCACCGTCTTCTTCCGGTCCGTCCACAGGCCCTCCAGGAACAATAGGAGAATCGCCGCTCCGAGGAATATCTGGAACTGCTCCTCGTACTGGGTGACCTCGCGCGCGTCGATCTCCCGTCCGCCCAGCTCCGCCACCTCTTCGATGAGCGCCGTCAACTCGCTCGCTTCGGGGGTGCTGCGGTAGAGTTGGCCGCCCGTTCGCGCCGCGATCTCCCGCAACGTCGTCTCGTCGAGGCGGGTCGTGACGACGGCCCCCGCTTCGTCGCGCTTGAACCCGGCCGCCCGGCCCGCCGCGTCGTACTCGGGAATGGGGACGCCGTCCGTCGAACCGACGCCGACCGTGTGGATCGTAACCCCGGCCTCGAGTGCGCGATCCAGCGCCGGCTCGATGCCCCCCTCGTGGTCTTCGCCGTCGGTGACGACGATGATGACGCGTTCCTCCACCGGCGCGTCGGAGAAGGCGTCGAGCGCGAGTTCGAGTGCGGCACCGAGGTCCGTCCCCTGCACGGGCACGAGGTCCGTGTCCATCGCGTTGAGGAAGAGGCGCGCGGCCCCGTAGTCCGAGGTCAGCGGGCTCTGGACGAAGGCCTGGCCGGCAAAGGCGATGAGGCCGATGCGGTCCCCATCCAGCCGCTCGATGAGGCGCTGGATTTCGAGCTTCGAGCGCTGCAGGCGGTTGGGGGCGAGGTCCTCCGCCAGCATCGAGGTGGAGAGGTCGAGGGCGACGACGATGTCCATCCCCTCGCGGCGGACGGTCTCCACGCGCGAGCCGAACTGCGGACGGGCGACGGCGACGACGGAGAGTCCGAGCACGGCGAGGAGGCCGACGGCCTTCCAGGCGCGGGCCCGCGAGTTCACGCTCTGGCTCAACTGGCGAACCAGCGCGAGATCGCCGAAGCGGGCCAGCGCCTGGCGCCGCTGCACCGCGCCGCGCCACATGAGTCCGGCGGCCAGCGGGATGAGCGCCAGTCCGAACAGCGCCGTGACGAACCCGAAGCGGAACACGATCTCGCCTCCCCCCTCGCTACGGCAGTCTTCGCAGGACCGTCTGCGCGAGCCCGATCTCGAGCAGCAGCAGTCCGAGTCCCGCCGCGAGCGGGAAGTGGAAGAGTTCGCCGTACCGCGTGAAGCTCTGCACGTCGACCTCGGTCGTCTCGAGGGCGTCGATCTCCTCGTAGATGCGCTCGAGGCTCTCGCGGTCCGTGGCCCGGAAGTAGCGACCTCCGGTGACCTCGGCGACCTCCGTGAGCGTCGGTTCATCGACATCCACCGGAATCGAGACGAGGCGCCGCCCGAAGACCGGATCATCGACGGGGACCGGGGCTGTCCCCCGCGAACCGGCCCCGATCGTATAGACCCTGACCCCCAGCGCCCGGGCCATTTGGGCGGCGGTCGCCGGATCGATCTCGCCGCGGTTGTTCCGGCCGTCGGTGAGGAGCACGATGAGCCGCGATTCGGCCTGGCTGGACTCGAGTCGCTTGAGCGCGGTCGCGAGTCCGAGTCCGATCGCGGTCCCGTCCTCGACCATCCCCACCTCCAGTTCGGCCATGACTGCGGAGACGGCCGGGTGGTCGATCGTGAGCGGCGCCTGGGTGAACGCCTGACCCGCGAACACGACGAGCCCGATGCGGTCGTTGCGCCGGCGCTCGACGAAGTTGGCCGCAACCTCCTTGGCGGCCTCCAGCCGGTTGGGCGCCAGGTCCTGCGCGAGCATGGAACTGGAGATGTCGAGGGCCATCACGATGTCGACGCCCTCGGTCGAGACGTCCTCGCTCGTCGAGGCGGACTGGGGGCGGGCGAAAGCGACGATGAGCGCGCTGAGGGCGAGAAGTCGCAGCGCCAGCCGCACATGGCGCAGGCGGCCGGTGCGCTCGGCCCCGGCGTGGCGGAGGAGCGCGAGATCCGGGTAGCGCAGGGCGCCGGCGCTGCGCCCTCCCTTCGCCAGGTGCCGGTAGGCGAGTGCCGGGACGAGGAGAAGCAGGAGCAGGAGAAACGCGGGGTCCGCGAACCGGTGGATCACGACCCCGCCGCCTCGATCCGGTCGTCCGCCGTCGCTTCGGGCTCCGCGACGGGCGGCGGGGGCACAAACTGCGTCCGCTCCACCAGCGAGCGCGCGTCGGCGAGAATGTTCCGGCACGCCGTGTCATCCGGCCGCCATTTGGCGAACTTCACGAGGTCGCAGGCGTCCAGGAAGCGCTCGAAGGCCGTGCGAATGCCGGGGTCCACGCCGGCATGTCCCAGGCTCGAAATCACGTCCGGCGTGACCATCTCCAGCGCCCAGATCCGGTAGCGTCCCTCCAGGTACGCGCGGATGATCCGCGACACCTCGATGTGGTACGGCTTGATCTCGCTCCGTTCCAGGAGAGGGGACGCTTCGAGCCGGTCCAGGGCTTCGAGCGCGATCTCGTGCGCCGGCCGGGCCGGGACCGGCGGCCGGGAGTCGATCCGGTCGGGGCGGCGGCGCCGCCGGCGCCCCCACCAGTAGCTGAGGCCGGCGAGGGCCGCGGCGAGCAGGAACCACGGCCACAGGAGCAGCCAGTCCCGCGCGATCGCGCGCGGACCCGTCACGTCGCGGATGTCCCCGCCCTCGTCGAGCCCGACCGTGGTCACTCCGATGACCACCGGGTCGGTGGAGACGGTAGTCGTCCCGTCGCCTCCGTCCGTGAGTTCGAGGATAAAGGACGGGATCTCGAGTTCTCCGAGTTCGAAGGCGGTCACGTGAAGCACCGCCGCGGTCCGGGTGCCGTCCGCCGAGGCTTCGGGCGGACTCACCTCGAGCGCCAGCGTCTCGAAGGGGCCCAGCGAGAGGGAATCGGGCCAGCGCACCGCGAAATCCGCCGGGTGCTCGACGGCGAGCCGCAGCGCGAGCGGATCGCCCACGTGGATCTCCGTCGTGTCGGGCTCGATCGTGACCCGCGGCGACTGTCCCCGGAGGTCTCCACGCGCGCTGAGCGCCCCGCACACCAGCAGGAGGCCCATGATCGCCCGCCGCCGGTTCCCGCGCCCCGGTCCGCGACTCATATGCGCCGCCCCCGTTCCTCGAAGAAGCGCATGAGCGGCCGCAGGTAGGGGCGCCCGGGACTGAGGTCCACGACATCGACCTTGCTGCGCCGGAAGGTCCGGTCCTGCCCCGCCCGCGCCTCCTCCCCGCGGCTTGCGAACGCCGCGCGGAAGTCCCGGTTCGACGTATCGACGACGATCCGTTCTCCCGTCTCCGCGTCCTCGAGTTCGACGAGTCCGATCGGTGGCAGCTCCGACTCCCGGCGGTCCCTCACGCGGAGGGCGACGACGTCGTGCCGCCGGCCCGCGACCCCGAGCGCCTTCTCGAAGGGTTTCGAGACGAAATCGGAGACCACGAACACCACGGCCCGCCGGCGGATGATGCGGGAAAGATATTCGAGCGCCGCGCCGAGGTCCGTCGCGCGGCCCGCGGGCTCGTGGTAGAGCATCTCGCGCAGCACGCGCAGGACGTGCCGCCGGCCCTTCCGGGGCGGGACGAACTTCTCGACGCGGTCGCTGAAGATGATGAGCCCGACCTTGTCGTTGTTCTTGATCGCGCTGAAGGCGAGGAGGGAACACACCTCCACGGCGAGGTCTCCCTTCATGCGCTCGCGGGTGCCGAAATCTCCGGACGCGCTCACGTCGACGAGCAGCATCACCGTGAGTTCGCGCTCTTCCTCGAAGATCTTGACGTGGGGCGTTCCGGTGCGGGCGGTGACGTTCCAGTCGATCGTGCGGATGTCATCGCCGTAGTCGTACTCGCGGACCTCGGCGAAGTTGATGCCGCGTCCCTTGAACACGGAGTGGTATTCGCCCGAGAACACCTGGTCCACGAGCCCCCGCGTCGTGATCTCGATGCGGCGGACCTTCCGGAGGATCTCCCGCGGAATCATCCCTCGATCCCCTCCTGCCCCCGAACCCCTACGGGACCTCGACGCTGTCGAGGATGCGGTTCACCACGTCTTCGCTCGTGACTTCCTCGGCCTCGGCCTCGTAGGTGACGAGCACGCGGTGCCGCAGGACGTCGAGGGCCACGGAGCGCACATCCTCCGGCGTCACGTAACCCCGGTGCCGCAGGAAGGCGTGTGCCCGCGCCGTTCGCGCCAGGCAGATGCTGGCTCTCGGCGACCCGCCGTAGGCGATGAGGTCCGCGAGGTCGTCGAGTCCGTGGTCGGCCGGCGCGCGCGAGGCGAAGACCAGTTCCACGATGTACCGCTCGACCTGCCGGTCCATGTAGATGAGGTCGACGGCGCGGCGCGCCCGGAGGATCTCGTCCGGCGTGACGACCGTCTGCGGCTCGGGCGCGGACCCGACGCCCATGCGCCGCATGATCTCCAGCTCCTCCTCCTTGTCCGGATATCCGACGGAGAGCTTGAGCATGAAACGGTCCACCTGCGCCTCGGGGAGCGGGTACGTCCCCTCCTGCTCGATCGGATTCTGCGTCGCGAGAACGAGGAACGGGTCGTCGAGGGGGAAGGTCTCGTCCCCGATCGTGACCGTCCGTTCCTGCATCGCCTCGAGGAGCGCGGACTGGACCTTGGCGGGGGACCGGTTGATCTCGTCGGCGAGGATGATGTTGGAGAAGATCGGACCCTTTCGGGTCTGGAACTCGCTCCGCTTGGGGTCGAAGATCAGCGTTCCGATGAGGTCGGCGGGGAGGAGGTCCGGCGTGAACTGGATCCGCTGGAAGCCGGTGTCGATCGCCTGCGCGAGCGTCCGCACCGTGAGGGTCTTCGCCAGTCCCGGCACTCCCTCCATGAGCACATGGCCGTCGGCGAGCAGGCCGATGAGGAGCCGCTCGACCATGGTTCGCTGCCCCACGATGACGCGCCCCACCTCGTCGGCCAGCCGCTCCACGAAGGCGCTCTGCTCGCGGATCTTCTCCTGTATCGCTTCGATGTCGTGACTCACCGCGGTGCGTTCCTCTCCTCTCGAATCGTCTTGAATCGTCTCTCGAATGATCTCACGCGAAGGGCCTGGAGCCCGCGGGCGAACCGCCTCGGGCACGCGGCGCCGATAAGGATCGGCGCTTGAAAGACATTTTATCGAATTTCGGCGTTGCCCGAAGGGTTTCCGGCCGACCTGCGTTGACGCGGGCCGTGGCGGCGGGCACCGTGAACGCAGCAGGGCTTTGCCACGGGCTGCCAGTCGCGGGGTGCCAACCGGGAGCGCCGAATGTACGACACGCCGGAGCCGGGATCGGAATCGAAGGCCGTCCACCGTCGCGACCTCCTCCGCTGGCTTGCGGCCAGCCCTCTCCTGGGTGCGTTCGCCGGTTGCGACCTGGGCTTGGTGGGGCGCGCAGTGGCGCAGGAGGCGCCGGCGCGGTCGCTCGATGACCTCGTCCCGTCGGCGCAGGAGGCCCTCGACGTCTTCGACCTCGAGAAGGTGGCCGCGCAGACGGTTCCAACGGCGCACTGGGGATACATCAAGACCGGCGTCGACGGTGAGGGGACGCAGGCGAACAACCGGGCCTCGCTGGAGCGCATCTACCTCCGCGCGCGCCGGCTGGTCGACGTCTCGAACCTCGACATGCGCGTCTCGATCTTCGGGCGGGAGTGGCCGACGCCGCTCATGATCGCTCCGGCGGGAAGCCAGGTCGGCTTTCACCGCGACGGCGAGCTCGCCACCGCGCGGGCGGCCGCGGCCCGCAACCACCTGCAGACGCTCTCATCGGTGAGTTCCACGGGGGTCGAGGCGGTGAACGAGGCGCGGGGGGAGCCGGTCTGGTACCAGCTGTACGCGCCGCGCCACTGGAACGCGACCGTCGCGCTCGTGAACCGCGTTCGTGAAGCCGGCTGCCCCGTCATCGTGCTCACGGTGGATCTCCTGGGCGGGAGCAATCGTCTCACGCTGGAGCGCTACCGGCGGATCGATGACCGCAACTGCGAGAGCTGTCACCGGAGCGGCGGCCGCGCGGACCCCGTCAAGCCGATGTACGAGGGGCTGCCCCAGGGTCCGCCGGACAGCGCCGGCCCCACCATGACGTGGGACTACGTGCACCGCCTGCGCGACATCACGGACCAGCGGATCGTCGTGAAAGGGCTCGTCACCCGCGAGGATACCGAACTCGCGCTGGAACACGGCGTGGACGGCATCTGGGTCTCGAACCACGGCGGCCGCGCGGAGGGCAGCGGCCGCGCCACGATCGACGCGCTTCCCGAGGTCGTCGAGGTGGCGGGCGGCGAGGTGCCGATCATCGTCGACGGAGGTTTCCGCCGCGGCACGGACATCTTCAAGGGCCTCGCGCGGGGCGCGACGGCGGTGGCGATCGGGCGCCCCTACCTGTGGGGACTCGGCGCCTTCGGCCAGGCGGGCGTCGAGCGGGTGCTGGAAATCCTGATCGAGGAACTGCGCATCACCATGGGCGCCGTCGGGACCCCGTCACTCGCCGACATCGGCCCCCACTCCATCGGCGTCGACTGACGACATGACGTTCCCGCGGGAACGCGAAGCACCGCGCCGCGGTCAGGGACCGATGCCCAGACTCATCGCAATGTACCCCAGCACGATAAAGATGATGGGGAACAGCGTCGCGCCGACGGAAGCGGTCACTCCGGCCCGGAAGAGTAGAGGGCCGGCGGGAAGGACTCCGCGGCCGAATAACTTGTCGAGTACGATCTCGATCGCGGCACCCAGCGTATAGCTCACGTTAGCCGCAACCAGCCAGAAAATACCGACCCGGAACCACACGAGCGGTTCGAATTCTCCGTTCAAGGCCATGATCAGCGAGCCGACGGTCGTCGTCACAAGTCCGGTTCCGACGACGACGACGTTGTAGGGAAGCCGGCGCTTCTCCCACCAGCCGACGATCGCCCCGACCCGACGCTCCGCCGGAGCCGGGTACAGGAAGTCCGCGAGGAAGGTGCCCCCGGGGACGCTGCCCTCCGGGAGTCCGCCGCCGGGAGAGGTCGAATCCGTCATGGCGTCGGGCTTCATTCCCTCAGGCCGCCGGCGCGGAAGCCGGACGCTTCGAGATCACGGAGACGAACCGAACGCCCGTGATCGCTCCGTACATCGCTCCGAAGCCTCCGCCGTCTCCAACGAGCAGCCCCAGCACGCCCACGCCGAGGGGGCCGGCCGCGACGAGACCCGCAACGCTTGCCGCCACCCACCAGCCGGCACGCGTGGCGTGTCGGAGAATCAGCCATTGGACCGTGCCGAACGCGGCCAGTCCCGCGAGCGTTCCCAGGACGGCGCCCAGGGTTTCACTTCCGTTCGCGGACAGTGCGTCCAACAGGCCAAGAGCGACGGCACCTCCCACGAGTCCACCCGCGATCTTTGCCGTCGCCCACCGGGCCGCCCAGGACAGGCGCCGCCGCATGATGAGCCACTGGGCGGTCGCGATCGCGCCGAGGACCCCGCCCAGGGCAACGGCCCCGAGGACGGCCTCGCCCATCGCCGTACCGATGATCCTCGCCGGGACCACGCCCACGGCTCCGCCGACTCCGCTCGCCAGCACCCACAGGAGCCAAGGGCCCCACCTCGCGGCGGTCAGAGCAGTCCGAGGAAGTTCAGGATGAACCCGATCGTGAGGGGGATGATGGGCAGCAGCGTGACGCCGACGGCGACGGTCACGCCCGCCCGGAAGAGGAGGGGGCCGGCCGGAAGGAGCCGTTCGCCGAACAGCTTCTGGAGCGCGATCTCGACGACGGGTCCGAGCGTATAGCACACATTCGCCCACACGGCCCACCAGATCGCCCCGCGGACCAGGTCGACCGGTTGAAGCGTCGCGACCACCGCCGTGAGCGCCGCGCCGAACGTCATCGTCACGAGCCCGGTGCCGCCGACGATGAGGTTGTAGGGGAGACGGCGTTTCTCCCACCAGCCGATGATCGCCCCGACGCGGCGCTCCGCCGGCTCGGGGTAGAGGAAGTCGGCGAGGAAGGTGCCTCCGGGGACGATGCCCCGGGTCAACTCGCCGGTGGGGGGTGGATCCGTCAGGGTGTCGTGGTTCGTCACGGGCTCGCTTCGCGGGACCTGCTCAACTCGACGTGGTCACACCGTCATACGGTCCCGCGCGCTCCGGGTTCCCCGCCGGAAGAAATTCGCTCCGGGGGCCACCTGCGACCCCCGGAGCTTCCTGCGAAAGGCCGGGCTCAGCGCAGCGAGGCCGTCAGGTCGCGGATCGCGTCGGCCAGCAGCGCCAGGCGCCGCGCATCTCCCGGCGCGGCCGCGTTGGCGGCGAGGCGCGCGTCCTCGTCGAGTTCGGCGGCGACCGCGTTCAATTCATCGAGCGTGGCGTTCCGCTCGGCGCCGGACTGGCTCTCCGCCATGTCGAGCAGCGACGCCACCCGCTCCCCGCGCTCGGCCCGGATGCCGCTGCCGCGCTGCATCTGGACCAGGTACGACCGCGCGACCGCGAAGCTCGCGGGCCACTCGAACAGCTCCTGGTTCTGCACGTTGGAGTCGCCGACCATCACGGACATCGCCGCGTCGATCTCCGCCTGCGACAGGTGCTCGCTGGCGGCGAGCTGGAACACGTCCACGCCGCGCGCGATCTCCGCGCCGTAGATCGCACCGTTGTGCCAGTACGCCGACCAGTAGCCGCCGCTCAGCATCTCCACCGCGTCGAGCGGGCCGCGGTCGAAGTAGGCGATCTCGAACGGATTCTCCGGATCCGTGAAGTCGAAGATCGAGAGGCCGCCCTGGTACCAGCCCTGCACCATGATGTCGCGGCCGGGCACCGGGATCATGGAGCCGTTGTGGGCCACGCAGTTCTCCTGCTCCGTCTGCGGCACGGGCAGCTTGTAGTAGCCCGCCAGCTCCATCTTGCGGTCGCGGATCGTGAAGATCGCGTTGGCGCCCCACGTCTCCGGATCGGAGCCGCGGCAGCGCGGCGCTCCGCCGCCGCCCCACTCGTCCGTGAAGACGATCGCCGTGCCGTCGTTGTTGAAGGTCGCCGAATGCCAGTAGGCGAAGTTCGGATCGACGACCTGGTCGATGCGGACCGGATTCTCGGGGTCGGAGATGTCGAGCAGGATGCCGTTCCCCGAGCAGGCTCCGGCGGCGAGTCCGAGGTCCGAGCGCACCGTGATGTCGTGGCACTGGTTCGTGAGACGGGACGCCTGCGTGCCTTCGCCGTGGTCGCCTCCCGCCCACAGGCCCGCGATATCCCCCGTTTCGGGGTCGGCGAAGATGCGCGGCATGTTCACGACTTCCGCATTCTCCGGCGCAGCCACCGGCACTTCGATGATCTCGATCCGGAACAGCGCCGTGTCTTCGTCCTCGTCGGCCGGCAGGCCGGAGCAGCCTTGGAGTTCGCTGCCCGAACGGACGCGTCCCGTACCCGAGACGTAGATGTAGACGTGGGAGTCGTCGCCTGGGTCGGTGACGAGCGTGTGCGTGTGCGAGCCGCGGCACGTCTGCACGGTCTTCACCTGGCGCGGATTCCCGATGTCGGAGATGTCGAAGATCCGGATCCCCTGCAGGCGCACGGTGCTGACGCTGTCCTGGACCCCCTCCGTGCCGCAGTCGAGCCGGGCCGAAGCCTGCTGGACCGACATGAAGAGAAGGTTCTCGTGCACGCTGACGTCGCCCTGCCCGCCGGGGCACACGACCGCGACGACGAGTTCGGGCTGGGCGGGATCCGAGGCGTCGAACACCTGGAAGCCCCAGTAGCTGCCCTGGAAGACGAGGTCTCCCTGGAAGGCGATGTCCGAGTTGGTCGGCCCGCGTCCGCCGGCCTCGTCCGTGAGGAACGGGTCGGGCTTCGGAAGGCTGACCAGCCGCTCGAGGTTGCCGATCGCCATGCCGGCGTCGTGGAGGCCCGGCGCGAGCCCGATGCGCGGATCGTCCGGATCCCATTCCCAGACGGCCTCCGGAGGGGGTGGTGGCGGGTCCTGGGCCGCCAGGGCATCCGCGCCGGCCAGCCAGCCGAACGCCAACACGAACAACGCCACCGCCGGGCGGCCGATCCGCCGTCCCACGGTCAAGGTCTCTCTGCGTGACATCTTCCTACCTCCTACCTCCGTGAATCGTCGATGAGCGCTCATGGAATCGCGTTCAACATGTCGCTCATGCGCAGGATCTCCATGTCCTGGTCCGCGTCCACATCCGCCGCGAACCGGAAGATCTCGGTCTCCTGGCCTCCGCCAGGACTGTCGAACAGTTCCGCCACCATCATAAGCGCGCCCTGATGATGCTTGATCATACCTTCGAGGAAGAGCCGGTCGAACTCGGAGCCGCGTGCCGCGGCGAGGGCGGCCATCTCCTCGTGCGACAGCATCCCCGGCATGAGTTCGCCCTCGCCGAGTCCGTGCGCGTGTCCGGCCCCCATCATCGGAGCCGTCTCCCCGCGGCGCTCGAGCCAGCGCGTCATCCACGCGATCTCATCGCGCTGGGAGATCTCGATCCGGCGCCCGAGCAGGAGCAGCCCCTCGTGCTCCGTCCGCTCCTGAATAAGCGCGGCCATCTCCAGCGCCTGGGCGTGATGCGGGATCATCCCCTGCATGAAGCGCACGTCCGCCTCGGTATGCGTGACGTGATCGAGGGAGGCGGCTTCCTCCACGGTCAGGACGCGCGTGGCCTCGCCGGGGGCGCCGGGCTGGACCGTCCGCACCTCCCCCTCCGCCTCGCCCGCGTCGCCGCGGCACGCGGCCAGCGCCACGAGCAGGAGCCCGGTCCCGCGCGCGAACTTCATTCCAGAGCCCTCCGCCCGTCGGCCGTTAATCGTCGTCCTCCGTCGCAAGTTGGGCTTTCGCCGCCCGCACCATCTCGCGCACGTCGGCCAGCATCCGCTTCGCGTCGTAGATGATGCCGTCCTTGATCGTGTACTTGATGCCGCCGACGCGCTCCGTCTCGCCGGTCTCGTCGTTGAGCTTCGGCGCGCCGTTTCCGTACAGGACCTTCAGGTTCTGAAGCGGGTTCTCCTCGACAACGACGAAATCGGCCTTGAGTCCGGGGCGGATCATCCCGAAGTCGGGCGGGAGTCCCTTGGGATCGTTCAACTCCTGCGCCCCGTGCAGAGTGGCCGAGCGGATGACCTCCACCGGGTGGAAACCGGCCTCGCGCAGCAGTTCGAACTCCCGGATGTAGTCGAAGCCGTACAGCTTGTAGATGAAGCCCGAGTCCGAGCCCGTCGTCACCCGGCCGCCGCGGTTCTTGAACTCGTTGAGGAACTGCATCCACACCTTGTAGAAGTTCCGCCACGCGACCTCTTCCTCCGTGCCCCAGTAGAACCAGTAGGAGCCGTGCGCGGCGCGGCTCGCCTGGTAGAAGTCCCACTGGCTGGGGAGCGTGTAGTCCTCGTGCCAGTCCGCGTTGCGGGCGGCCATCACGTCCCGGCTCGCCTCGTAGATCGTCATCGTCGGATCGATCCCGAACCCGAGTTCGAGGAAGCGCTCCTGGAGCGCGTTCCAGCTCTCGGAGCCGGGGCCATCGACCTGGTCCCAGAGCCGGGCCACGTTGCCGAAGCGGTGCTGCTCGTTCTGGTAGTTGTAGTCGAGCGGCCAGTCCTGGACGCTGTAGTCGGACAGCATCGACTCGAACAGGCCGTAGTAGTGGGTCATCATGTCGAGCCCGATCTCGGCCGCGTCGAGCGCGGTCATCCGCCCCACGCCCATCTGGCCGAGGTGGGCCACGGTGCCGAGCCCGTGTTGCCGCGCCTCGTCGATGAGGGCCTCCATGATCGGCGGGTCGTAGGAACCCAGCTTGAGCCCGTCGATCTTCTGTCCATCGACTTCCTGAGCCGCCGCCCAGCGCACCCATTCGCGCGCCGTCTCGGGCGAGTGCACCAGCCCCTGGCCCCAGGCCTCGCCGGGCCGCACGTAGGTGTACATGCGCGGGGCGACGATCTCGTTGCGCGCCGCCTTCGCTTTCTCCTCAAGCGACCACATCATCGGCCCGTGACCCACGCCGCGGGAGGTCGTGATCCCGTGCGCCATCCAGAGCTTGTAGACGTACTCGGGCTGCGGCGCCTTGGGGAGGCCGCCGGTGTGCGCGTGCATGTCGACGAAGCCGGGCATGACGAAGTGCCCGGAGAGGTCGACCTCGTGCACGTTCGCGCCCGGATCGTCCTCGATTTCCACATCGGGCCGGCGATCCTCGTTGATGTCGAGCCCCGGGAAGCCGACGGTGTTGACGGAGACGATGCGGTCGCCCTCGATGACGATGTCCACGGGGCCCTGCGGCGGCGCGCCCGTTCCATCGATGATCGTGACGCCGCGAAGAATCAGGCGGTCGTAGGGGCCGTCGCCCTCGTCGTCCCCGCGTGGCGTCGTTTCCGGGCGGCCGACTTGCGCGAGCAGCGATCCCGCGCCGAGGAGGAAGACCCCGGCCGCCGTCAGGATGACCCGGCAATACCGTTTCGTTCTCATGATCCCTCCATGATCCATGCGGCGAACCTCATGTCACGGCCGCCGCCACTTCGGAAATGTTGCTCTCGCGGAGCAGCTTGACCCGGAACTCGGTGAACTCGCCCGGCTCGCTCTCCACCTCGAGCTCGCCGCCGTGGCCCACGACGATGTCGCGGGAGATCGACAGTCCGAGCCCGGTTCCCTGCGTCCCCGACTTCGTCGTGAAGAACGGCTCGAAGATCTTCCGGACGATGGAGTCCGGAATACCGGTGCCGTTATCCCGGATCGACACGATGACGTGGTCTTCGTAGCCCCTCGTCCTGAGTGCGACGGTGGGCGAATAGTCGGCGTCCTCCTCCGCCTCCTTGCGGGCGGCCGTCGCGTGACAGGCGTTGGTCACGATGTTCAGGAAGACCCGGCTCAAATCGCGGGCGATGCCGGTGACCTCGCCGGCTTCGTCATCGAAATCGCGGTCCAGCGTCACGTTGAAGGAGGAGTCCGTGCCGCGCAAACCGTGGTAGGCGAGCTTCGCGTACTCGTCGACCAGCTGGTTGACGTCGATGGTCTCCGCGGCGCCGGCCTCGTCGCGCGAATGAGCCAGCATTCCCTCGACGATGCGGTCCGCCCGGCCTCCGTGTTCCCGAACCTTGGACACGTTCATGTCCAGGTCGCCGAGAACCTCGTCGATGAACTCGCGGTCCATCTCCGCGTTCCCCTCCGCGACCTCGTTCAGCTCCTCCTTCAGTTCGTCGATCAGTTCCTTCGACAGAACCGCGAAGTTGTTCACGAAGTTGAGCGGATTGCGGATCTCGTGGGCGACCCCCGCCGTGAGGGCGCCGAGCGAGGCCAGCTTCTCCTGCGTGATGACCTGTTCCTGCGTACGCCGGAGGTCGTCGAGCGTCTGCTCCAGCGCCTCGTTCTTCGTCTGCACTTCCTGCGCCAGTTTCTCGACCAGGTTCAGCCGCTGCACCTCGAGGGCGTGCTTGCGGAAGACTTCCAGCGCGTGCGCCATGTCGGTCACCTCGTCGTTCCCCTCGACCTCCACCTTCACTTCGAGGTCGCCCTCGGACATGCGCCGCGTGGTCGCGAACAGGCTGTTCAGTCGAACGATGAGGGACCGGCCGAAGGTCTTCCAGGCGATGCGGGCCGCGCCGATCGTGAACAGGATCACGGCGAGGAGGAACCAGAACCCCAGCTGCACGAGGAACTCGGAGCGACTGGCCGCCTCCTGGGCGCTGTCCTCGACGCGATCCATGAGCGCCCGGACGCCCATGTCGAGTTCGACCGTCGTCTGCCGGTTGCGCTCGAGCAGTTCCTCGGCCAGACCGACCTCCTCCAGTTCCCGCCGCCGGGTCTGGAAGATGCCGGCGGGACCTCCGTACAGCTCGCTGGGGACGCTCACCGCGTCGGCCAGCGTCTCCCTCAGGAGCGGACGGATCCTGGGCAGCGTCGCCCGCACATCGCGAAGCGCGGTCTCCACGCGCCCCTGGTTGGCGAGCAGCTGCTCCGCATCAGTCTCGGTGAAGGCCTGCTGGATGAGCGTGATCGCCTGGTTCTGCGACGCCTTGAAGTTCAGCAGGCCGTCGTGCTGCTCGATTTCGTCGAGCGCCTGGCGCTGGGCACCCGGCGCCGGCACGTCCGTCAGTTGGCGGAGCCCCGTGCGCATGAAGAAATACTGATCGTCGATTGCCTCCTCGAGCACCGACTGGAGACGGAGTCCGGTCTCCTCGACGGTCGCCGCCATCTCGGCGAGCCGGGCAGCGTAGGTCATCCGGTTGTTGACCGACTCGTAGATCTCGTTGATGTTCGCCACCAGGCCTTCGGCCAGACCGGCGACATCCGCTTCCATGCCCGTTCCGCCGCCGACCTCCCCGACCCAGTACTGGAGGCTGTCCTGTTCCAGCAGGACGGCGGCCCGGACGTCCGCCAGCGTCGCGGGGTCCGCGGCTGACAGGAGCTGCGGGGATGCGCGCAGGAGCGCCTCGCTGTGCTGGGTCACGCGGTGGCCGGCGAGGAGCGAAGGGATCTGTTCCTGCGTGACCTCGCTCTGTCCGCGCTCGACGATGGTCATCAGGAGGAGCGCGAGGAGGATGGCGCTGATCGTCAGGAGCACGCCGCCGCCCAGTCCGACGACGATCTGGCTGCCGATGCCGAACCGGCCGCCCGTCGCCTCCCGTGCCCGCGCCCCGATCCGGCCGGGGAGCCGCGCCAGCGCCCACTCGAAGGCGCGGTGGATGCGCTCGTCGCTCTGTTTCACCGGAGGCCCCGCGGTACTCACCGGGAGAGCCGGGTCACGGGAACGAACTCGCCCTCCCGAATCACGGTCAGAAACACGAGGTCCGAGCCCTGGTTGTCTTCCACGCCGTATTCGACGGTGAACCCGCCGAGGTCGATGGGCCCGGATTCCGCCAGCGTGCGGAGGAAGGACTCCCGGCTGGGCCGAACGTCCGGATCGCCGGCTGCCAGCGCCTCCACGACCAGCCGTCCGGCCAGATAGCCCTCCAGCGATACGAAGCCCGGCCGGGCGGCGGGATCGACCGCCCGCAGCGCGGCCTGATAGCGCGCCACCACGGGGACGCTCGGGTCGCGGGGGAAGGGCACGACCTGCGTCACGACGACGCCGTCTCCAGCGCGGCCCAGCTCGTCGAGGAGGGCGTAGCTGCCGACGAAAGAGATGTTCACGAACAGGGCGTCGAGGCCGATCTTCCTCGCCCACCGGATGAAGTGCGCCACGGGGATGTAGGCGCCGATGATGATGACGGCCTGCGGGTTGCCGGCCTGGATGTCGAGCAGACCGCGCTTCACGGCCCGCGTGTTCCGCATGTATGGCGCCTCGCTGACGAGTGCCATGCCACGCTCGTCCATCGCGCTGCGGACGCCCGTCAGGCCCGCCAGCCCGTAGTTGTCATCCTGGTAGAATACCGCGATGCGCCGGAAGTCGAGGTCATCCACGAGGCGGTCCACCATCTCCTTGGTTTCCTGGCCGTACGACGCCCGGAGGTTGACGACGTAACGCTGGTCCGGGCCCCTCAGCAGGCCGGCGCCCGTGAACGCCCCGATGTAGGGGACGCCCGCTTCGCTCGCGCCGGGTTCCGCGGCGGCGGAGGTCGGCGTGCCGACGGCGCCGATGAGGCCGAACACGCCGTGCTCGATGAGTTCCTGCGTGTTGGCGACGGCGGGTTCGGGTTCGTAGCCGTCGTCGCGGACGATGAGGCGGAGGGCGCGCCCGTGGACGCCGCCCTCCCGATTGGCTTCCTCGAACGCGGCCCGGATGCCGAGGTTCATGTTGCGGCCCAGTTCGCCGGCGGGCCCTTCGAGGGCCGCGGACTGGCCGAAGACGATGGAATCGGCGTACACCCCCTCGGTCGCGGCTTCGCCCTGCTGCGACATGGCGGGGCCGGGCAGCGTGCCGGCCGCGACGACGGCCGCGAGCGCGAACGACCGGCGCCGCATCAGGAGGGCGTCCCCAGGTACCGGAGGGTCAGGCAGGTGATGTCGTCGGACTGGTCCGCCTCTCCCGCATGTTCCTGCACCGCCCGTATCACGTGCCGGTTGATGTCTTCCGCCGACGAGCCGTGGCATTCGCCCAGCACCTCGGCCAGCTCCTTTTCGCCGAGTTCGACGCCATCCTCGTTCATCGCCTCCGTCACGCCGTCCGTGTAGAAGAAGACGGCATCGCCCGGCTCAAGCGTGATCGACCCCTTGGGGAAATCGACCCCGGACATGATGCCGAGCACGAGTCCCGGATCGGAGACGATCTGCTCGACCTCTCCCGACGCCTTGATGAGGAACGGAAGATTGTGCCCGGCGTTCGCGAACGTGGCCTGACCGTTCACGGGATTGAACTTGGTGTAGAAGAGGGTCACGAACATCGACTCCTCGTTCTCGTTGATGAGAAGCCGGTTCACCTCGTCGAGACAGACCGAGGGGTCCGCCTCGCCGATTGCCGTCCCCTTGAGCAGCGTGCGGCTCACCATCATGAAGAAGGCCGCCGGCACGCCCTTGCCCGAGACATCGGCCATGACGATCGCCATGTGGTCTTCCTCGAGGCGGAAAAAGTCGTAGAAATCCCCTCCCACTTCGCGGGCCGGCGTCATCCAGGCATGGAGTTCGTAGCGCGGGTCGCTGGGGTAGTTCGTCGGCAGAATCGACTCCTGCATCCTCGCCGCCACGCCAAGCTCCTGGCGCAACGCCACCAGCGCGTCCCGGTCGCGAAGCGCGGCTCGCATCACCGCGAGGTGCTCCAAGGTCTTGGCGATGGTGGTTTCCAGATCACCGAAGTCGATCGGCTTGGTGACGAAGTCGAAGGCACCGCGATTCATGGCGGTGCGGATGTTCTTCATGTCCCCGTAGGCCGTCACCATGACGGCGCGGAGGTCGCGGTCGAGTTCACCCAGTTGCGCCAGCAGCGTGAGGCCGTCCATCTCGGGCATGTTGATGTCGGAGAGCACGACGTCGACGTCGTCGTGTTTCTCCAACTTCGAGAGGGCCTCGACCCCGTTCTGGGCGAAGACCAGCGTGAATTCGCCCGAGCGGATCCGGCGCCGGAACTTCTGCCGGAGGAGCAGCTCCAGATCGGGTTCGTCGTCTACTACCAGGATCTTCGGCATCGAGGCCTCGGCTGAGGTGAATCGTCGAACATGGGTCCCCGCCCTTGTCCGAAACCGCGTCCAGTCGTCATCGTCCCTGTCGATTTCGCGCGGGGGTCCCCGCGCTGCGGTGCGGGAATCTCCGCAACCGGGGACCGGCCGCGCAATATGTCGAACCTCGGCAGCGTGCGTAGTTTCGGCGCCGAGGGCGCCCGGCACAGCGAGTGGGCAGCCAGCGAACAGGAGCGGAGCGGGAGTGCGGATCGCCGTCAAGCCGGACCCGAGCGAGCCACGTCGCGTAGTGGACGAGGTCGAGCGCTTCTGCCTCGAGCGCGGGCTTTCCAACGACATCGTCTTCCGTTTTCAGCTCTCGCTGGACGAACTCCTGACGAACGTCATCTCCTACGGATTCGAGGGAGTTACGGGGGATCCGGTCATCACGGTGGACATTCGGCTCGGAGACGCCGACATTGAGATCACGATTCGGGACAACGGCCGACCCTTCAACCCGCTTGAGGACGCGGAGACCCCCGACATAAGCCTTGCGGCGGAAGATCGTCCCATCGGGGGGCTTGGCATCCACCTTACGAAGTCTTTTATTGACACGCTTGCGTACGAGCGGGTCGAGGGTTTCAACTGCCTTACCCTAAGGCAGCCGCTGGGGGCTGCCGGAACCGAGGAATCGCCAGATGAACATTGAGACCAGCTATTCGGGAGATACCGCCGTAGGGGTGGTCAGCGGGCGCGTAGACTCCAGCAACGCCAAGGACTTCGACGGGGAGCTCTCCGGCATCATCGATGGGGGAGCGACCAACCTGGTCCTGGATTGCGGGAGCCTGCGCTACATCAGCAGTGCCGGGCTGCGGGCGCTGTTGATCGCCATCCGCAAGACCAACCAGGCCGGCGGCGGGCTCGCCCTGTGCCACGTCCCGGAGAATATCCTCGAAGTGCTGGAGGTCAGCGGTTTCGTCCGGCTGACCAAGGTCTTCGATACGGTCGAGGAAGCTCAGGCGAGCTTCAAGTAGAAAAAAGACCGGGAAACGAATCAGGGGGTGCGCCAGATCGCCGGCGCGCCCCCTGATCCGTTGATTCGTCGCGGCCCGTCCGGGCCCGATCAGAAGAAAGCGAACGCCTGCACCTTCCAGGACCAGTCCGACCGGCCGCCAGAGCTGTAGAAATCCACGTTCGTGGAGATCCCGTTTCGGCCCGTGAAGTACACCATGACGCCGGGCGTGACCACCGTCCCGGTGACCTTTTCGGGGTGTTCCGCACCGGAATCGACCCAGCTTACCCGAAGCATCGGCTCGATCCCCGAGAACCCGGACTCCGGCGCGGTGGGAAGGTACCAGAAGGCCATGAACTGGAAGGCGGAGAACTTCGCGTCATCGTTCAGCTTCCAGTTGCGGCCCTGCAGGACGTTGGCGATCAGGTGGGGACCGCCCATCCACGTCCCGAGTTCCACCTCGGCCCCGATCGCCGGGACGCCCATCGTCTCGTCCCGGCTGTTCAACGTCTCGTCCAGGGCGAAGTAGGCCGACACGCGCGTGGTCCCTCCGGTCGGGAAGAGCGAGAGCTGGCCCGAGGCCGACTTCCCGGTGTTCACGTCCTTGTTCCCGATCCCCTCGCCGTTGGTGAGCGTGAACCGGTAGCCGAAGAGTTCGCTCACGCGCCCCTGCGCGAGGATGCCCGGCTCGTAGTTGTCCAGGCCAAGCGCGTCGGTGAGGCGGCCGAAGGTGCATACGCTTCCGACGCCGGGGCAGTGATCCACCCCCGTAACCCGGGCGTCTCGTTCGATGATCGGGAGCCAGGCATTGGGCACCAGCCAGAAGTAGGACATCCCCTTCTTGAACTGCCCCAGCTGGATCTGCAGCGCTTCGCTCGGCGTGAGTTCCAGGTAGGCTTCCAGGACCGATGCGCCGTCGATGTTGAACTGGGCCCTGCCTGTGACGAGATCGTTGAGCCTCCCGTCGATCGTCACCCACGCGCGGCGGATGAAGAACGAGGTTGGCGCCTCGTCAACGCTCGAAGCCTCGTATTGCGCCTGGATCCGGGCGCCCACGGTGACGGTGGAGCCGCCACGCGCCCGGATTTCCTGGGCAAGGAGGGGGTGGACGGTGGGGAGCGTCAGCCCCAGCCCAAATGCGGCGACCACTCCGATGGAGCGTTTCCACATAGTGATATGCCCTCTCGTCGAAGATTCCGGTGTAGCCCGGTCACACCCGAAGATAGCCGGCCACCGCCGTTCGGCTACCGGCGCACCGAGAACCCGTTGCGCGATGCCGAGCAGGGACGCAACCTAAACTCGGCAGGCCGTGGCAAAACCCCGCGTTGGCGCCGCTCGAACGCAGCGGGGCTTTTCCGCGGTCTGCCGGAGTCGCGGAGGGCCACGATCAAGTGACGAAACCTGTTGAAGAAGGAGCCGCCGTGAGCACCCATCAGGTACGCTGGTTCCGCCGGTTCGCGGCGGGAAGGAGCCTTGCAACCGCCGCGCTGCTCTCCGGCGCGGGCCTCGTCCTGGCGCCGGCTGTCCTCGCCGCGCAGGACGTTGCCGGAGATCTCGGGTTCGTTCTCAACACGTACTCGTTCCTCGTCTGGGGCGTGCTCGTGATGTGGATGTGCGCCGGGTTCACGATGCTGGAAGCCGGGTCCGTGCGGTCCAAGAGCGCGTCCATGATCTGCATGAAGAACATCGGACTGTACGCCATCGCGGGTCTCGCCTACTACGTCATCGGCTACAACCTCATGTACGTCGATGTGGGGAGCGTGATCGGTTCGATCAGCCTCCTCTACGGCCCCTCCGCCGAGGAGGTCGCGCTCATCGAAGCGGTGGCGGCCGACGCCGACGTGGATGCGGCGACCGCAGCCGTGCGCGAAGCCGCGGGCGACAACAACTACTCCGTGATGTCGGACTGGTTCTTCCAGATGGTCTTCGTCGCCACGACCGCCTCGATCGTCTCCGGCGCGCTGGCGGAACGGGTGAAGCTCTGGACCTTCTTCGTCTTCGTGGGCGGGCTCACCGCGGTCATCTACCCGATCGTCGGCGCATGGACGTGGGGCGGCGGCTGGCTCGACCAGATGGGTTTCTCGGACTTCGCCGGTTCGACGATCGTGCACTCGACCGGCGGCTGGGCGGCGCTCGCCGGCGCGCTCGTCGTGGGTCCGCGCTGGGGCAAGTACCGCAAGGACGGCTCCATCAAGCCGACCCCCCCGTCGAACATCCCCGCGGTCACGCTGGGCGTGTTCATCCTCTGGATGGGCTGGTTCGGCTTCAACGGCGGCTCCGAACTCGCCCTTTCCGGCGTCGTCAACGCGGTATCGATGAGCAACATCCTCGTGAACACGAACCTCGCCGCCGCGGCCGGCGTCATCACGGCGCTCTGCCTGTCGCGGTCCATACTCGGCCGGGTCGACCTTTTCGCCACGCTCAACGGGGCGATCTCCGGCCTGGTGGCGATCACGGCGGGACCGAACATCACCAACTCGCTGTGGGCGATCCTGATCGGCGCCGTCGGCTCGCTCCTGTGCATGTTCGGCCTGAAGCTGCTGGAGGTGCGGCGGATCGACGACGTGGTCGGGGCCGTGCCCGCGCACCTGTTCGCCGGCATCTGGGGCACGCTCGCCACCTGCATCGCGGCCGGCGGCGATTTCGTCCCGCAGTTGACCGGCGTCGCGGCCGTCGGCGCGTTCGTCTTCTCCGTTTCCTGGATCTTCTGGACGGTGCTGGACAGGACGCTGGGCGTTCGCGTGTCGCGGAGCGTCGAGAGCATCGGCCAGGACGCGGCGGAACTCGGGATCGATGCCTATCCCGAATTCATCCTCATGGTGGATCCCGACGACGACAACGACTTCCGCGACGCGGACTGAACGTCCGCCCAAGGGAGGCGTTCGATGTCGGCGGTAAGGTTCGTCGATCACGGCTATGCCGACCCGGACCCCGCGATCTCGGCGGGGTCCGGGCCGTTCCGCCATTACGAACTGGATTCCGCGTTTCACGACGAGCTGTTTCACGAGGACGGTAGCCCCAGGGCTCGGGCGCGCCGGCTCGGCACCGCCCTCTCCAGGATCCCCCCCGAAGATCTGGAGCGGCTCCAGGACGGAGTGTACCGTCGCTTCGTCCATGAGGGGATCACGTTCACGGTCCTCGGCGTCGAAGATGTCTCGGAGCAGATCATCCCCATCGACTGCGTGCCGCGTCTCATCACCGCCGAGGAGTGGGACCACATCGAGCGAGGGCTGAAGCAGCGCCTCACGGCCCTCAACCTGTTCCTGAACGACGTCTACCACGACGGGAAGTCGCTGCGGGATGGCATCGTCCCGGTCGACCTCGTGCTCGGCTGTCCCCAGTACCGCCTCGAGATGCGGGAGCTGAAGGTGCCGCACGACGTGTACGTCGCCGTGTGCGGGACGGATATCGTGCGCGCGGGCGACACGTTCGCGGTGCTGGAGGATAATCTCCGCGTCCCGTCGGGCGTTTCCTACATGCTCGCTTGCCGCACGGCGATGAAGTGGGCCTTCCCCTACCTGTACCGAGCGTACGGGGTCCGCGAGGTGGCGGACTATCCGGAGCGGCTCTACTCGACCCTCGCGTCGCTCTCGCGGACCGCGGAGACACCTCGCATGGCGGTGCTGACGCCGGGCCGATACAACTCCGCCTACTACGAGCACGCGTTTCTAGCCGGCGAAATGGGCGTCGATCTGGTCGAAGGGCGGGATCTCGTCGTGCACGATGCGACGCTGTACGCCCGCACGGCCGCGGGTCTGCGGCGGATCGACGTGCTCTACCGGCGGATCGACGACGATTTTCTGGATCCGGTCGCTTTCCGGGACGACTCCGTGCTCGGGGCCGCCGGCCTCTTCCACGCCTACCGCGCCGGCAACCTGGTGCTCGCCAACGCGCCGGGCACGGGCGTCGCGGACGACAAGGCGCTGTACGCGTACGTCCCCCGCATCATCCGCTATTTCCTGGATGAAGAGCCGATTCTGGCCAACGTGGAGACCCACCTCTGCCGGGAGCCGGACGGCCTCGCCTACACGCTGGACAACCTGAAGGAACTCGTCGTCAAGGAGGTCGGCGGGAGCGGCGGCTACGGGATGCTCGTGGGCCCGCATGCGACGAAGGCCGAGCGGAAGGCGTTCGCCGAGCACCTGCGGAACGATCCGGCAAACTACATTTCGCAGCCGGTGCTGCCCCTTTCCCGCGCGGGCTGCTTCGTGGACGGACGGCTGGAGCCTCGCCACGTGGACCTGCGCCCCTTCGTCCTCCAGGGGAGCGAAGAGCAGCATGTCGTTCCGGGGGGCCTGTGCCGCGTCGCGCTGCGCAAGGGAAGCCTCGTCGTGAACTCCAGCCAGGGCGGAGGCTGCAAGGATCTCTGGATCCTCCGTGAGTAGCGGCCGGGTGAGAGGCGACGGACGATGCTAGCCCGGATGGCGGCGAACTTCTACTGGCTTGGCCGTTACGCGGAACGGACCGAAAACACGGCCCGCCTGCTCGAGTATCAGCTGACCCGGCTCGTGGATGCGGATGCCGATGAACTCGCCCTCGGATGGCGCGTCGTTTACCGGGCCCTGAGTCAGCCCCCTCCCCAGGCGCCGGCCGATGTGGACGAGGCCGAAGCCTTCCTCATCGCGGATGCCTACACGTTGACGGGCGGCCTCGTCGAGGACACGACGAACCCGGCGTCGGTGATTTCGTGCTGGGGGATGGCGCGGGAGAACGCCAGGGAGATCCGGCCCCGGCTGCCCCTGCGCGTGTGGGTGTGCCTGAACCAGGGGTACCTGTGGCTCGAGGAGACGGAGTTCGCCGAGGTATGGGGCGAAGGGCCCGTTAGCCTGGTCAGCCAGGCCATCGACCGGCTCCGCCTCCTCGCCGGGGTCGTGGACGCCACCATGGCGCGCGACGATGCGTGGCGCTTCCTCGAACTCGGCCGTTACGTGGAACGGTTGCAGCAGCAGATCGTATTGCTCGACGTGTGGGATCGAATCGCGCGGCCGCACGGTGACGGCCTGGTCCTCTCCTGGGCCGACCTGCTGCGCGTGTGCGGCGCCTTCGAACCCTACCGCCGGGACCGGTCGCTCAGGCTGCAGCGCACCTCCGTACTCGGCTTTCTGATGCGGAACCCGGAGGTTTCCCATTCGCTGCACTACGCGACCGGCCGGATCGGATCCACGCTGCGCGGCATCGACCCGGCCGGCGGACGCCCGCCGCTCGCCGCGCCGCACCGTCTGGCGCTTCGCATCGCGGCGGCCCTCGAACTCGACCCGGGCGAGGCGGATGCCGCCCCCGATACCGCCCCCGATGCCGCATCCGGGGTCTTCGGCTCTCTGACACGCGACAGCCGGACGCTGCACGACCTCGTGCAGGCCACGTACGTCGACTACCCGGTGACCGCGGGGCTCCCGTCATGATCGCGCGCTACACGATCGAACACGCGGTCGAGTTCGTGTACAGCGCGCCGGTGCGGGCGTCCGTCATGACGCTCTATCTGCACCCCGTGCAGGATCGAACACAGGTCGTGCGCGGGTTCGTGATCGAGACCGACCCGTCCGGTCCCGTGTTCGAATTCGAAGGACCCTTTCACAACCGGGGCCACTTCTTCGATCGCCCCGGCGCGCATCGCCGTCTCTCGATCGTCGGACGTTCGACCGTGGAGGTGGGCCCGACACCTGAGATTCCCCTGCAGGTCGGGGAAGAGGCGTGGGCTCGGATCGGCGCGGCGGCGAGCGCTCCCGAACTCGGGCTGATGCTGCAACCCAGCCGTTTCGTCCGCTCCTCGCCGCTCCTCGCCGATTTCATCGAGAGCTGCGGCCTCGAACGCGGGGCCGACCCGCTGGCGACCGCCACGACCCTGCGAAGCCGGCTTCACGAGTCGTTTGATTATATTCCAGGTACGACCGCCGTGGATTCGCCGATCGAGCGCATCCTCGAGAGCCGCGAGGGTGTGTGCCAGGACTACGCTCATGTCATGGCCTCGATCCTGCGTGGCTGGGGGATCCCGACCCGCTACGTCTCCGGCTATCTGGGTCCCGACAGCGGGAACGGCGGCGGCGGGAACGGCGGTGGTGTGACGAGCGGCGAAAGCCACGCCTGGGTCGAGAGCTGGTTTCCCGGCCTGGGATGGGTCGGCTTCGATCCGACGAACGACACACAATGCGATGTGCGCCATGTGCGGGTCGCGGTGGGCCGCGATTATGCCGATGTGCCGCCCACTCGCGGCGTATTCCGGGGTTCGGCGGAGTCGATGCTCCGCACCCGGGTCACCATTGAAAGAGGAGAAGAATCGTGTCCGTGATCCGCGTTGATTCGTTCCGGTTCCGGGGCCTCCGGCTCGTCGCTGCCGTCGCGGCCCTCTTCGCCTTCGCCGTCCCCGCGTGGGGCCAAGCCGTCTCGATCGGGGCCGACGTCGTGAGCCGCTACGTGTGGCGCGGCGTCGACTTCGGCGAATCCATGGCCGTGCAACCGGCGGTCACCTTCGGGGCCGGGGGGCTCGAGTTCGGCGCGTGGGGTTCGTACTCCATCTCCGCGTCGGGCGCTTCCGCCAACGAGAACGATCTCTGGGCGACCTACACGGTGACGTCCGAATCGGGCCTCTCCGTCGCGGTCGGAATCACCGACTACTACTTCCCCTCGCCCGACGCCCGGACGGGTTTTGGGGCCGGCGCGTCGCACACGGTGGAGATGTCGCTCGCCTTCTCAGGTCCGGAGACGTTCCCGATCTCCCTCTTCGGAGGCATGCTTACCGAGAGCAGCGTGCTGTACGCGGAGGTGGGCGTGCCGTTCGAGATGTCGGGAGTGGATGTCGGGCTGCACCTGGGTTTCGTGGGCGGCGAGAGCGACTTCTACGGCACCGACGAAGCGGCCGTGGTCAACATGGGGGTCACGGCGAGCAAGGACCTCGCGATCACGGACACCTTCGCCGTGCCGGTGAGCGTCGCGTACATCCTGAATCCCGACCAGGACCGGGCGCATCTGGTGTTCGGCTTCAGCATCGCGCCCTGAGCACGCGATGGCGCGCACCGGAGTACCGCGTCTGACGAAACCGGCGGGGGCCGTCCCGCTGCTGCTGCTCTCCGCCTGTTCGCTGGCCCCGGGGCCGTCCCTTCCGGAGCCGGTGGCAGAGATGCCGGAGGATTTTGCGGCCGACCTGCAGCCGGGGACGTATGAGCCGCTGGAGTGGTGGACGACGTTCCGCGATCCGGTGCTCGATGCCGTGGTCGATTCCGTGCTTGCCTCCAACTTCGACCTCGCCGCGGGCGTTGCGCGCGTTCGGCAGGCTCGCGCGCGGGCGCGCATCGCGCGGGCCGACCTCTTCCCGAGCGTGGGGGCGAGCGGGAACGTCACCGATACCGACACGCCGACGGACGCCGGCATTGGCGCGCAGATACAGGCCCTCGGGCTGGGTGGTCCGGGGGATTCGATCGCCGGTTTCGTGTTTCCGGACAGAATCGATCTGACGACCTACTCGGTCAGCGCCGATTTCGCCTGGGAACTGGACTTCTGGGGGCGCGCCCGCAACGACGCGCGGGCGGCGGGGTCGGAATACCTGGCCTCGGAGTCGGATTTCCATGCGGCGCGGATCGGCATCCTGGCCGAGACCATCACCACGTACTTCGACATCGTCAGCCTGCGGCGTCAGACCGAACTGACCCGCGAGACGGTGGAGGTGCTGCTCGAACGCGAGTCGCTGGCCTCGACCAGCTACGATCGCGGCCTGATCGACTCGTGGACGCTGTCACAGGTCCGCCAGGACCTCAGGAACACGCAGGCGGGGCTGCCGCAGATCGAGACGCAGCTCACGAGCGCCGAGGCACGGCTGGCCGTTCTGTTGGGTGGCTATCGGGAGGATGTCGAGGCGATCCTGCCCGACTCCCTCGCGCCGCAACTGGCGGCGGACCCCGTCCCCGCCGGGATCCCGGCGGATCTCCTGCTCCAGCGGCCCGACGTGAGGGCGGCGGGCCAGCGGCTGGACGCGGCCCGCTACAGCATCGGCGCGCGCCGGGCCCAACTGCTTCCGTCGCTCTCGCTCTCCGGTTCCATCGGGCTCGCAAGCGCGGACGCCGGGGAACTCTTCGACGTGCAGCAATGGTTCACGAACCTGATCACGAACCTGACCGCGCCCATCTTCCAGGCCGGTCGGCTCCGGAACAACCTCGCGCTGGCCGAGGGCCGCTTCGATGAGGCCGCCCACATGTACGGACGGACCGTGGTGACGGCGGTGAACGAAGTCGAAACCGCCCTCGCGGGTCTGGAGAACGAGACGCGGCGGCACGCGTTCCTCGCCTCCCAGCGCGAGGAGGCACTGGCGACGATGGAGCTGCAGTCGCAGCGGTACGAGTCCGGGGTCGTGGGCTACACCGATTATCTTGACGCCCTGCGCACGCTTCTGAACGTCGAGGCGGCGCTGGCGGGTGCGACGCGAGACCTGGCCCTCGCGCGGCTGGCGGTCCATCGCGCGCTGGGCGGCGCCTGGGCTTCGCCCGAGGCGGCCCCCGAGCCCCGCATGGTTCCGACATCCGGGGCCGCGGCGCTCTTCGACCCGAACTACCTCGGCACGTACTCGATCATCGGGCGCGATCCCGCGACCGGCGAGCTGGGGATGGGCGTGCAGTCGAAGGCGTTCGGGGCCGGGAACCGCGCCATGCACGCCAAGGGCGGACTCGTGATCATCGCCCACCAGGCCGCCGCGAACCCCATGTACGGGGCCATCGGCATCGAGCTCCTGCAGGCCGGCTACTCGCCGGAGGAGGCCCTCGAGATGATGGTCGGGAGCGACGAGGGCCGGGACCGCCGCCAGGTCGCCATCCTCGACCAGCAGGGAAGGACGGCCGCCTGGACCGGCGCCGGCGCGAGCGACTGGAAGGGCCACAGGTGCGGCGTGGACTACTGCGCGCAGGGGAACATCCTCACCGGGCCCGAGGTGGTCGACGCGATGGCGGCCTCGTTCGAATCGTCCACGGGACCGCTCGCGGAGCGGCTGATGGACGCGCTCGACGCCGCGCAGGCGGCCGGCGGCGATGCGCGCGGCATGCAATCCGGCGCCATCCTCGTCGTGGCGCCGCGGGTCAACGGGGGCTACAGCGACCGCGTCGTCGACATCCGCGTGGACGACCACGACGAACCGCTCGCCGAACTGCGCCGGGTCCTCAACATGTACCGTTCGGGCCAGATGCTGCGCGAAGCCTCGCGGCTGCGGCGGGACGGCGATCTGCAGGGCGCCCTGGCGCTCGCGCGCGACGCCTCGGCCAGGTCGCCGGAGAACGACAACGCGTGGGTAACGCTGGCCGCGCTCCTGCTCGACGACGGGCGCGAGGAGGACGCCTTCGACGCCCTGGAGCGGGCGGTCGAACTCAATCCCGGACGACGGCGCACCCTGCCGAACGCGGACGACTTCGAGCGCGTGCGCGAGCATCCCCGCTTCCTGGGGCTCATCGGGCGGTAGGGAACCCGCCGCGCCGGCGCCGACCCCCGCGCGGGACCGGGTCCGCCGCGCCCACTCAGTGGTGGTCGGACTCCTCGTAGTGGCGCGCCAGCGCGTCGCCCCCGAAGTCGTTCTCCAGATCCCGCCACACCGAGTGGACGTGATTCGCGTCGTTCTGCGTGTTGTCGTACTCGATCAGGAAGACCGGGGCGTGGACCCGGTAGTAGTGTCCCTCGCCGGGTTCGAGCGTTCCCGCCCAGGCGAAGTGGATGTCGCTCGCCGGAATCTCGCTTTCGACCCGGGCCATCCAGTCGGCGCCCGCCGCCGCGTTCCCGGCGTACTCCTGAACGATCTCGAACAGGATCGCGCGCTGCCCTGCCGTCATGGCATCGGCGGGAAGACCCTCGAACGCGTCGAGCCGGGCCTCGCGGTCGTTCCCGGTGAGGATGTCGCTGGGAGCCTCGGTCGCGATCGTCGCGCGCTCGCGCTGTTCCGCAGTGAAGCTCCGCATCAGCGCCCGGGCCAGGTCTTCCTCCCGCCCCAGCGGTCGCCAGCCCGCCTTCGGGCCCGACGGCACGCGGGCCGGGTTCGCGCCCATGAATGCGGGCCCCGTCACCGTGAGCACGCCCGAAGGTGACGAGAAGTTGAGGGAGAGGTGGTGTCCCTCGAACCGCCACGCCCACGGCCCGTCCCCCGACGGGTCGCCGAAGATCGCGACGTAGTAGTTCTCCGGGTCCCGGCGCTCGGGCCGTCCCTCCAGGAGTCCGAGGATGCGCTCCAGTTCGATGATCGCGCTGGCCTTCAGGAAGCCTTGGCTGCTCATGGTGGCCTGAAGGAGATCGTGGGCGGCGCCGCGCTGCTCTGTCGTCATGTCGGCGAGGGGCAGTCCGTTCCGGGCCCTCGGGACGAAGTGCCAGTTGAAGCGCTCCTCGTCCTCGAGGGAGAAGAGCGCCTTCTCCCGTCCCGCTTCATCGAGGAGGGAGATGAAGGCCTGTGCGGCGGAGGCCGAGTTCATCTTCGCGCCCGGCTCTCCTCCCGTCGCCAGCGCGAGCGCGACCGCGGGCACGAGCAGGCAGGTCGCCCACGTGACCCGTCCGGCCGTCCGATTCCTGATCTTCATCGTTCCTCCTCCGCTCAAGACAGCGTCCGCCGCGCGGACTCGCGGATTGGCGCCGCCGGCTTCAAGTTGGTCGATCCCGATCGGGGCTGACCACCATCCCATATTCCGAACAACAAGGCAGAATCGCCAGATGATCGCGGGTCCCAACGGTGCGGCGAGCGACCGTCACAGCCCGACCGCGCACGTGGAGTTCGAGGGCGTGAGCAAGAGCTACGACGGCCGCACCCTGGTGGTGGACGACCTGAACCTCGGAATCGGCAGGGGCGAATTCGTGACCCTGCTCGGTCCTTCCGGTTCGGGGAAGACGACCATCCTGATGATGCTCGCGGGCTTTCAGACCGCGACGTCCGGCGCGATCCGCATCGGAGGGCGCTCCGTCCAGGACCTTCCGCCCCGCAAGCGCGGGATCGGGATGGTGTTCCAGAACTATGCCCTCTTTCCGCACATGACGGTGGGCGCCAACCTCGCGTTTCCATTGGAAGTGCGAGGTGTCGCCGAGGAACGGCGCCGCGAGCGCGTCGAGCGTGCGCTCGATCTCGTCCGCCTCGGTGGCCTCGAGGACCGTCGGCCCGGCCAGCTTTCCGGCGGCCAGCAACAGCGCGTGGCCATCGCGCGGGCCCTCGTATTCGAACCCGAACTCGTGCTCATGGACGAGCCGCTCGGCGCCCTGGACCGCAGTCTGCGCGAGGAGATGCAGTACGAGATCCGCTCCATCCACCAGAGGCTGGGCGTGACCGTCGTCTACGTCACCCACGACCAGCAGGAGGCCATGGTGATGTCGGATCGGATCGCCGTCCTCAACGGCGGCCGGATCGAGCAGATCGCCGGAGCGGAGGGGCTCTATGAGGAACCCGAACGCGCGTTCGTGGCCCGCTTCATCGGCGAGAACAACCGGCTGCACGGCCAGGTGGCGCTCGTGGAGGATGACCTGTGCGAGGTGGATGTGGGGGGCGAGCGGATCCGGGCTTTTCGCATCGCACCGTGCGGGGTCGGCGACACGGTCACGCTCTCGATCCGCCCCGAGCGGATCGCGATCAAGCCCGAGGAGGGTCTTTATCACAACGTGGTCGAGGCCACCATCGAGGACATGACTTTTCTGGGCGACCACCTGCGCGTGCGGCTGGCCGCCTGCGGTAGCCGGGACGTCGTGGCCAAGATCCCGAACATCGTGGGGCACGGCGCCATGATGGTGGGCGACACCGTCCGCATCGGCTGGACCGTCAACGACTGCCGCGCGCTGGACTTCGAAGGGGACGAGCAGAGCCGCGCATGACGGCGACAGATCGGAGAAACGGATGAATACGAACAGGAAGTTTACGGTCCGCACGCCGCACAACGTGGCGCTCGTCGTCCTCGCCGGCGCGGCGGCGTTCACGCTCGGGTGCGGGCCGCAGGCGCCGGAAGATCCGGCGATCACGGCCGTTTCCTGGGGAGGCTCCTACGGGCGGGCGTATCGCGGGGCCATCCAGGTCCCCTTCATGGATGAGACCGGGATTCGCGTGGACATGGAGGACTACAACGGCGGCCTCGCCCAGATACGGGCGCAGGTCGACGTCGGAGCGGTCTACTGGGATGTCGTCGATCTCGAGATGGCCGATGCGATGCGCGGTTGCGACGAGGGCCTCCTGGAAAGGATCGACATCGACATGCTCCCGCCGGCCCCCGACGGGACCCCCGCGAGGGAGGACTTCTATTCGGAGATGCAGGGGGAGTGCGGGGCCGGGATGCTCTTCTACTCCACCGTGTACGCGTATAACGCCGACCTCTTCCCGGATGCGCGGCCCGCGACGATGGCGGATTTCTTCGACCTCGAGCAGTTCCCGGGGCGCCGCGGCATGCGTCGCGTGCCTCAGGTCAACCTCGAGTTCGCGCTCATCGCCGACGACGTACCGCTTGACGAGGTCTACGCCGTGCTGCGCACGCCGGAGGGGTTGGACCGGGCCTTCGACAAGCTGGATACGATCGCGGACCAGGTCGTCTGGTGGGAGGCGGGGGCGCAGCCGCCGCAGATGCTCGCGGACGGCGAAGTCGTGATGAGCACCGCCTACAACGGCCGCATCTTCAACGCCCAGATCCTGGAGGAGCAGCCGTTCGTCATCGTGTGGGACGGCCAGGTGCTCGACTACGGTCAGTTGAGCATCGTGGCGGGGACGCCGCGGCTGGAGAACGCGCTCCGCTTCGTTGCGTTCGCGACGACGGGGGAATCGCTGGCGGCCGTCGCGCGCCGGATCTCCTACGGTCCGGCCCGCCGGTCGGGAGAGCCGCTCGTCACGACCCACCTGGCGACCGGCGTCGAGATGGCGCCCCATCTGCCCACGAGCCCCGAGAACATCGCGCGCGCCCTGCGGAACGACTGGGAGTTCTGGGTGGACAACCAGGACGCGCTGAACGAGCGCTTCAGCGCCTGGCTGACCCGTGCGAACTGACCCGCTCGCGCGCGCCGTGGCGCGCACCTCCGCGTGCGCCGCCGCTCTCGTCGCGTGTCTCGCCGGACAGGCGACCGCCCAGTCGATCACCGCCGTCTCCTACGGTGGCTCGTATCAGAAGGCGAGCACGGAGGCGTGGTTCGAACCGTTCACCGCCGCCACCGGGATCCGGGTGGGCGTCGAGGACTTCACCGGCGGTCTGGCCCAGATCCGGGCCCAGGTGGAAGTGGGCAACGTCTATTGGGACGTCGTGGACCTGAACGCCTCGGACGTCACGCTCGCCTGCGACGAGGGGCTGCTGGAGTACATCGACGCGGAGACGCTACCACCCGGAGCGGACGGGACGCTGGCGGCGGAGGATTTCGCGCCAGGGACGCTTTCCGACTGCGGGGCCGGGGTTGTCGTCTGGTCCACGATCTACGCGTTCGATGCACGCCGCTTCCCGGGTGCCAGACCGGAGACGATCGCGGATTTCTTCGATCTCGAGAAGTTCCCCGGGCGCCGCGGGATGCGCCGTGTTCCGATGGCGAACCTCGAATTCGCCCTCCTGGCGGACGGCGTGTCGGCGGAGGAGGTGTACCCCCTGCTCGACACCCCGGAGGGCCTGGATCGGGCGTTCCGCAAGCTCGATACGATCAAGGATCACGTCGTGTGGTGGGAGGCGGGGGCACAGCCGCCGCAGATGCTGGCGGACGGCGAAGTGGTGATGAGTACGGCCTACAACGGCCGCATCTTCAACGCCCAGGTGCTGGAGAACCAGCCGTTCGAGATCGTGTGGGACGGGCAACTTCTGGACATCAACCAGCTCGCCATCGTCGCCGGCACGCCACGGGTCGAGGAGGCGATGCGACTCGTGAGATTTGCGAGTACCGCGGAGGCGCTCGCGGCGCTCGGCCGCAGAATCTCGTACGGCCCCGTCCGGGCCTCGGCCGCGCCGCTGATCACCACCCACCTGGAGACGGGCGTCGAGATGGGACCGCACCTGCCCACGCATCCCCCCAACATGGCGCGCGCGCTCCGCAGGGACTGGGACTGGTGGGTGGACAACCAGGACGTGCTGAACGAGCGCTTCAGCGCGTGGTTGGCGCGCTGAGAGGCGTCGGACCGCCCCCCCGCGAGCGGCTGCGGGCGATGGGGCTCGTGCTGCCGCTCCTCGTCTTCCTCGGCGTCACCTTCCTGGCCCCGCTGGCGACGATGCTGATGCGGAGCGTCCACGATCCGGTGGTCGCCGATGCGCTGCCCGCGACCCTCGCAGCGCTGCGCGAATGGGAAGGGGAAGGGCTGCCTTCCGAGGCGGTATACGAGGCGGCGGCGCGGGAACTCGGATCGGCGCGGGAGGCGAGGACGCTGGGGCAGGTCGCCGGCCGCGTGAACCGGCTGCGGAGCGGGCTGCGCAGCGTGTTCACGCGCACCGCCCGGAACATCGAGGACGTGACGGACGGGCCGTGGCGCGAGGCGATGGCGGGCCTGGACTCCGCGTGGGTCGACCCGGGGACCTGGCACGCCGTCCGCGCGGCGGGCGAGCGCTTCACGGCCCGCCACTACCTCAACGCCGTCGACATGCAGCGGCTGCCGGACGGCTCCGTCGCCCCCCAGCCCGAGGAACGGCGCATCTACCTGCCCCTGTTGTGGCGCACCCTGCTCGTGAGCCTGGCGATCACCGTGTTCTGCCTCATCCTCGGCTACCCGATCGCGCACCTCATCGCGCACGCGCCGCCCCGCCGGGGCAACCTGCTGCTCGCCCTCGTCCTCGTGCCCTTCTGGACCTCGCTCCTCGTCCGCACCACCTCGTGGATCGTCCTCCTCCAGACACAGGGGGTGATCAACGACCTGCTGGTCGCGATCGGGCTCGTCGGCGACGACGGCCGGCTCTCCATGGTGTACAACATGACCGGCACGCTCGTGGCCATGACGCACGTCCTGCTCCCCTTCATGGTCCTGCCCCTGTACTCGGTGATGCGTTCGATCCCGCCGCTGCACATGCGGGCCGCGGCCTCGATGGGCGCGACCCCCGCGCAGGCGTTCCGGCGGGTGTACTGGCCGCAGACGCTGCCCGGCGTGGGGGCCGGATCGCTCCTCGTCTTCATCCTCGCGATCGGCTACTACATCACCCCGGCCTTGGTAGGTGGGAGCAGCGGCCAACTGATCTCGAACATGGTCGCCTACCACATGCAGACGTCGCTGAACTGGGGGCTGGCGGCGGCGCTCGGCGCGCTCCTCCTCGCGGGCGTGCTCGTCCTCTACCTGCTCTACGACCGGCTGGTGGGCGTCGAGCGCATGAGCCTGGGTTAGTGTAGTGTCGCAGAAATACTGCGGTCATTCGAGCGCCGCTGCATCCGTCCCCGCTGCGTTGCTCCTCCTCGAAATAGCTCTGCTATTCCTCGTCGGAGCGCCTTGCGGAAGCCGGCGCCCCGGCACTCTCGGTGACTCGCAGATTTCTGCGACACCACACTTTAGTCTGGTGCCGCAAGACCTTCGGGGGACGGAGAGACCGTGACTGGAGCCCGCATCGGCCGCTTCGCGCACCTCACGTTCTGCGTCCTCGTGTTCATCTTTCTCGTGGCGCCGATCATCGTGATCGTCCCGCTGAGCTTCAACGCGGAGCCCTACTTCACCTTCACCGAGGGGATGCTCCGGCTCGATCCCGAGGCATGGTCGCTGCGCTGGTACCGGGAGGTCCTGGAGAACGAGGCCTGGACCCGGGGTCTCGTGAACAGCCTCGTGATCGGCCTCTCCGCCACGGTGCTCGCGACCGCGCTGGGCACGCTCGCCGCCCTTGGGCTCTCAAGTCCCGCCATGCCGGCCCGCCGCTTCATCACGGGACTCCTCATCTCGCCGATGGTCACGCCCGTGATCATCTCCGCGGCCGGGATGTTCTTCTTCTATACCCAGGTCGGCCTGGCCCAGACGCACCTTGGGCTCATCCTGGCCCACGCCACGCTCGGCATGCCCTTCGTCGTCATCACGGTGGTCGCCACGCTGGCGGGCTTCGACCGCAACCTGACGCGGGCCGCGGCCAGCCTCGGCGCGGGACCGGTGCGCATCTTCCGGACCGTGCAACTGCCGCTCATCGCGCCGGGCGTGATCTCGGGGGCGCTGTTCGCCTTCGCCACGTCGTTCGACGAGGTCGTCGTCGTCCTCTTCATGGGCGGACTGGAACAGCGGACGATCCCGCGACAGATGTGGGCCGGCATCCGCGAACAGATCAGCCCGGCGATCCTCGCTGTGGCCACCTTCCTCGTCGTGTTCGCCCTCGCGCTCCTGCTGACCGTCGAGTGGCTGCGCCGCCGATCGTCCGCCTGACTCTCCGCGGCGTCAGTTGCCCTCGAGCGAGAGGTTCACGAGTTCGCGGAAGCGCTCCAGGCGGGTGCCGCGGTTGTCGCCGCGCGGCGTCTGCGTGAACACGAGACCGATGATCTCGCGGTCGGGGTCGAGCCACGCGTTCGTGCCGTCCGACCCGCCGTGGCCGAAGGTGCCGTCGGCGAGCCGCCAGCCGTACCCGTAGTAGCTCGCCTCGTCCCCCTCTCCTGCGATGTGGATCTTCGGCGAGGTCATGAGTTCGACGGATTCCGGCGCCAGGATCCGGGCGCCGTCGTAGGTGCCGCCGTTCAGGAAGGTCTGGGCGAAGACCGCGTAGTCCCACGCCGACGAGATCATCCCGCCCGAAGCGCGCGCGAACGGGAAGGCCACCGGGCCTCCGGGGGTGCCGCCGGGCATCCAGTCGCCGTCGGGGCCGCGCTGGTAGTAGACGGCGCCCATGCGGTCGACCTTCCCGCCGACCGGGTGCTCGGCGTGGTGGTTGTAGCTGTCGGCCATCCCGAGCGGTCCGTACACCGTCTCCATGAGCCGGTCCTCCAGCAACTGGCCGGAGGCGATCTCGACCAGCGCGCCGAGCGTGTTGTAGCCCGGATTGTTGTAGGAGTACGTCTCGCCCGGCGTCACCTCGGCCCCGATCGCGCCGAAGCGGGCCGACTCGCTCTGCAGCGTCGGGTTCTCGCCCAGCGGCTGCAGGAAGAGCGTGGGGATCCGGAGCCCGCTGCTGTGGGACAGCAGGTGTCCGACCGTGATGAACCCCGCCCGGTAGTTGTCCCACTCGGGGATGTACTCCCGTACGAGGTCGTCGTAGGAGAGCTTGCCCTCTTCGACGAGTTGCGCGACCGCGGTGGCCACGACGGGCTTCGTGTTGGAGGCCATGCGGAACATCGAGTTCCGCTCCATCGGCAGCCCCCGCTCCTTGTCCCGCATGCCGACCGCCTCGTGGAGGACGATCTTCCCGTTGCGGGCGACCAGCAGGACGGCGCCCACGATGTCGCCCCGCTCGACGGCCTCGTGGTACAGGCCGAGGGCGCCCTCGAGGACGGCGCGGGACATGCCGACCTCCTCCGGTTCGCCGTAGGAGAGCGTGCGCGCTTCCTGCGCCGCCAGGGCCGGAGCGAACCGCGTCGCGCCCGCGAGGATCGTCGAGAGCAGGATGATCGCCGGGAAGAGCCACCGAGCGGCAGGGATGCCGCGAACTCGCCGCGAAACCGTCATCGGTCCTCCGAAAGCAGAAGGAAACGGGCCGACAGCGGAACCCGCCCGCTGAGCTTGCCCGCTCAACGCTAACGCGGTGTACGAACGTGAACCAGATCGGGACCGAACTTGCCCGCCGGGGCTCGGGACGGGCATCTAGTGTCGACACCGGTGGGCCAGCCGGTGGTGCGGGCCGGCCGGTGGTGCGGACCGGCCGGCGGCCAGGCGGACCGCGGACGGTTTCCCGAGAGCGGAGGGGTTGCGGACCATCATCGTCTATCTGAACGGAGACTACCTCCCCGTCGGCGAGGCGCGGGTCTCGGTGAACGACCGGGGCTTCCTGTTCGCGGACGCGGTCTACGAGGCGATCCCGGCGTACGCCGGCCGCTGTTTCCTGCGCGAACGCCACCTGGCCCGGCTCGCATGGGGCCTCCGAACGCTCCGGATCGAGGCGGACGTGGCTCCCCTCGCCGACGTCGGTGACGAACTCATCGCGCGGAACGATCTCGTCGCGGCGGAGTTCTCCGTCTTCTACATGCAGGTGACGCGCGGCGCCGCCCCCCGCACGCACGCGTTCCCGAAAGAGGCGGTCCCGCCCACGGTCTACGCCTTCGCGAAGGAACTCCTCCGCACGACGCCGGAGCGGTGGGAGCGGGGCTTCGGCGCCATCACGCTGCCCGACCAGCGCTGGGCCCGTGCCGACATCAAGACGACCGGCCTCCTGCCCAACGTGCTCGCGCAGCAGGCCGCGGTGGAGGCGGAAGTCGAGGACGCGATCTTCATCCGCGAAGGGATGGTGCAGGAGGGGACGCACAACAACGTGTTCGCGGTGCTCGGCGGAGAGGTGACGACGGCCCCGGCCACGAACCACATCCTGCACGGCGTCACCCGCGCCTTCACGCTCGAACTGTGCGCGGGACTGGGCATCCCCGCCCGGGAACGCGCTTTCACGACGGACGAACTCCGGGGCGCGGAAGAGATCTTCTTCACGGGGACGACGACGGAGGTGCGGCCGACCGTCGAACTGGACGGACGGCCCGTCGGAAGCGGACGCCCGGGCGAGATCACCCGGGCGTTGTCGGAAGCCTACCGGCGGGCCGTGGCCCCCGAAGGATCGGCGACCTAGTTCCGAGACGCCACCTTAGTGCGTGGCGACCGGCTCCATCCGCACGATCGCCGTCGGTTCGCCCCGCCGGCCGTCGATGGCCAGGTAGATGAGCCCGTCCGGACCCTGCCGAACATCGCGGATCCGGCCCAGCCCCTGCACGAGCGTCTCCTCCCGTATCACGTCCTGCCCGTCCAGCGTCAGGCGCGCCAACTGTTCCCCGGCCATCCCGCCCACGAACAGGTTCCCCTTCCAGTGCGGGAAGCGGTCCCCCGTGTAGAAAAGCAGCCCGGAGGTCGCGATCGACGGCACCCAGACGTGGGCCGGCTGCTCCATCCCTTCCTTGTGCGTGCCTTCATGGATCGCGGTGCCCGAGCCGTAGTTGACGCCGTAGCCCACGATGGGCCAGCCGTAGTTGAGCCCCGGCTGAACCAGGTTGAGCTCGTCACCGCCCTGCGGACCGTGCTCCGTGGCCCACAGGTCGCCCGTCTCCGGGTTCATGACCATCCCCTGCTGGTTGCGGTGCCCGAAGCTCCAGATCTCCGGCTGAACGCTCGGGTCGCCGAGGAACGGGTTGTCCTCGGGAATCCCCCCGTCCTCGTACACGCGGCTGACGGTGCCGTGATGGGTCGAGGGGTCCTGCGCGGGGTGCGCGTAGAGATCGCCACGGGTCGAGGCCTGGCGGTCGCCGACGCTGATGAAGAGGTGCCCCTGTCCGTCGAAGACGAGACGGGACCCGTAGTGCCCCCGCCCTTCCGATACCGCAAGGAAGATCTCCTCGATGCCCGTCAGAGCGCCGTTCTCGTAGCGTCCCCGGATGACCGCGGTCGTCCCGCGCTCGGTCTCGTCCGGCTTCGAGTAGCTGAGGTAGAGGAGCCGGTTGTCCTCGAAGTCGGGGTGAGGCACGACATCGAGGAGTCCGCCCTGTCCGGCCGAGATCACCTCCGGCACGCCCTTCACGGGTTCGGGAAGGAGCATACCGTCGCGCACGACGCGGAGCGTGCCCGCCTTTTCCGTGACCAGCATCTCGCCGTCGGGCAGGAACGCGATCGACCACGGGCGCACCAGCCCCTCCGCCACCGGGACGAGCCGGTAGTCGTGGTAAGCCGACTGCCTGACGTCCTGGCCCAGCGCCGGAGTCGCGGTCGACAGAAGAAGCCCGGCGGCGAAGATCGCCAGTGGGGTCCGCTTGATCATCTTGTCTCCAGGGAAAATCATGACGTCCATCTCGTGGTTCATGGGTTGGCGAAGCCCGAAAAAACTGGTGCGGGCGGCCCCCCAACAGCAAGGCTCGCCAGCGACGCCGGCCGCCGAGCGCGCCGCCGGCGTCCGCATGTGTGAACACGCACGCGCGCGGCAACGTTTCCGGGACGGGAGAACATGACCACCCGCGGGAAGGGGAGACGGATGAAGAACATCGCCATCATCGGCGGAGGCGTCTCGGGTCTCGGGGCCGCGTGGGCGCTGCATCACGATTCCGAACGGTTCGATTTCCGGCTGTTCGAGGCCCGGGAGCAGCTCGGCGGCAACGCCGTGACCGTCGACATGCCCCAGGAGGACGGCGGCGCGATCCCGTTCGACATTTCCGTCACCGCCTGCATCCCCTCCGTCTATCAGCACTTCGTGGTGTTGCTGGAGCAGTTCGGCATCGACCTGATCGACACGAGGTTCAGCTACAGCGTGAAGTACCGCGGGGGGACCTACGCCCACGATTTCGATTCGGACATCCGGGAGCAGCTGCAACTCGAGATTGCGAAGTTCCAGCGCATCCTGCGGCTCCTGCACCGGTTCGGGCGGCTGACCCATTCGCGGTCGAAGTTCGTGAACGGCCTCAACCCCTTCAACTACATCAGCATGGGGACGGTCCTGAACGTGGCCGGCTTCTCGGGAGACTTCAGGTACAAGGTCCTGAAGCCGATGTTCGTCAACTTCCTGATGGCGACGAACGTCTTCGACATGCCCGCCTCGCTGTTCTCCCGATACCTG
>JAPPBA010000097.1 GCA_026705295.1 Candidatus Palauibacter australiensis | reverse complement strand
ATCGGAGCGTTGCGAGAACAGGTCGAAGCCTTGCAGCGGCAAGTCGAGCGGCTGAGCGCGCGGGTGACGGACTTGACCGGATACTCCGGGACCTACGGCGCAGGGCCAGGGCGCAGATGGAGATGACGAGGCGGCTGGTCGAGAGGATCAGGCCGCCCGGGCCGGACCGGGACTCCGGGCCGAGCCGGTGAAACCGGCGGGCGGGGTCATGCGACCGTGATCGGCGAGAGGCTGTCCAGAAACGCCCACCCGATGTACTGGAGGACGGCCCCCAGCCAGTCGAAAGCCTCCGGATGGCCGTCCAGCCCGTCCTGCAAGGCCCCCATCATCCACGGGCCGCCCGGAGGGTCGCGGAACTCCGCGAGGTCGCAGCCCTCGATGAACCAGGAGGACGCCGCGACGGTCTCGCGCCATGCGCGCCGCGCGCCGTCGCCACCGCCTTCCGCCACCGCCACCGCCACCGCAGGCCGCCCGTCCGGGGCAAGGATGCACGCCCGCAGGACGCGCGGGCCGTGCGGATGCGCGAGCACCTCCAGTTGCCACGCATCGTCCGGGTCCCGCAACGGCGCCGGAACGCCGAGCGCGCCCGCCCCCGCGATCAGCCGTCCGTACGCGGGGGTCACCTCGTCGACCACCTCGGAGCGATCCGAAAGGCAGTAGTTCCCCATGTTCGCGGTCCAGTGTTCGAGCGTCACGGGTCGGTTCCTCACAGAATGGTTTAGAAGGCTCCACCTCCGACCGAAGGTCCATCAACAGTAAGGTAATCTCGCGCCGCCGGGTTCCAAGGCCAGCGTCGCGCCCCGGAGAGAGACGTGGTAGGATGAACGCCTCTCCGCTTCCCGTCGCCGCCGCGATGGAGGGGGCAGGGGGACGCTTCGGCGGTCGCCCGGTCGCCGTGGAGGCCGAACCGGCAGCAGGTTGAGGCTAGGGTTCGGCCCAAGGTTCACGTCCGCCGCGGTCCGCTTGGGTCCGGTGTATTCCGGATCATATTTGTGTATCCAAAGTGATACGGGAGCGGGCGATATTCTACGTAAACCATTGATCCGCAGTAGCTTACGCTTTTCGTGTTTAGTCCCGCCCGAACTGAGCGGCCTCTCGCGCCTCGCGGTGCTGGACCTCTCGTACAACGGGTTGACGGGATCGATCCCGCCCGAACTGGGCAGCCTCCCCGCTCTGACGGCGCTGGCCCTCACTTCCAACGGCCTGACGGGGCCGATTCCGCCCGCACTGGGTGGCCTGTCCAGACTCACGAGTCTGTTTCTCATCGGCAACAACCTGACGGGACCGATTCCGGCCGAACTGGGCCGCCTGTCCAACCTCGCCCGACTCTACCTCTACGCCAACGATCTGACGGGGCCTATCCCGCCCGAACTGGGCCGCCTGCCGAACCTCACGGGGCTGTACCTCTACAACAACGACCTGACGGGACCGATCCCGGCGGAACTGCGGTGCATTTTGTAAATTGCTATATATAAACAATTTACGTACTACATTACTATCTATGTATCACTTACGATATGCAGAAATGAGCGGGATTGTATGCGACGGCATCGGAGGTCAGCGGACGTAACCGTTCGCTCAAGCCGTGGGATCGACTTCCTTCCCGTTCGCCCTCGATGGCGTCCGAGCAACCGACGGAGCGTACCGCTGCGACCTCCATCGGGACCGGGAGCAGAAGCAAGATGAGACCCGTCGTGGCGGAGCGATATGGTCGGTTCGCCAAGCGCGTAAAGGGATTTTGCGGCTGGCGAGCACCTCGGCTGGCCTGTCCGGTGGTGGTCCATCCGCCGCGCTGGTGGATCCGCAGCGACGCCGACGCAATGTGACTTGATCGCTGGTGGGAGGATGCCGACCGGCCGTTCTTCCACGGGCTGACCGAACAGTTACCAGCGGACGTTTTCTGGCGCAGCCAACGGGCATCGGCTAGGGGCCGTGGGCAACATCGCCTGATCGCCCCGCCGCTCCGGAACCTCGGGCCACTTGGGTCTCCGAGACAGAAGACGACCCAACTCGATTCGTTCCCTCTCTAGATCGGACGCTGAAGCACGCTCGACCGTTGCGTAGCGGCTTCCGAAGGTCTGCCCTCGTGTGAACTCCGCCGCGCCCAGTTCGGTC